>NZ_VKHT01000238.1 GCF_014141535.1 Streptomyces alkaliphilus
GGCTCGGGGCCGGGGGGAGCGACCCCGGGACCGGTGCCGCCCACCGGCTTCACCGCCGCCCTGGGCGAACTGCGCGGCGTCGGGAAGTCCTCCCGCGGCGTCTCGCTCTACTCCCGGTGGATCAATCGTCCGTTGGGCCGACCGGCCGCCGCCGCGGCCCTGGTGGTGGGACTGCGGCCCAACCACGTCACCCTGCTCAGCGCGGTCCTCACCTACTCCGGCATCGCGGTGATCGCGCTGGTCTCCCCCGGGCCGGGCACCGCCGTGGTGGTGACCTGCCTGCTGGTCCTCGGCTTCGCCCTGGACTCGGCGGACGGCCAGCTCGCCCGCCTGCGCCGGGAGGCGAGTCCGGCGGGGGAGTGGCTGGACCACATGGTGGATTGCGTCAAGGTCGTGGCCCTGCACGCCGCCGTGCTGATCTCGCTGTACCGCTTCCACGACCTGCCCGTCGAGGGCTGGCTGCTGGTCCCGCTCGCCTTCCAGACGGCCGCTGTGGTGATCTTCTGCGGCGGCCTGCTCACCGACAAGTTGCTCTCGGCGGCCCGGGCCGCCGGGGACACCACCGGGGCGACGGGGCGGGAGGCGTCGCCCCCGCTGTGGCGGGCCCTGGTGCTCCTGCCGGTCGACTACGGGGTGGTGTGCTGGTCCTTCCTGCTGCTGGCGCAGGCATCCTGGTTCCGTGTCGGCTACGCGACGCTGGCCGCCGCGCACCTGCTCTTCGCGGCGGCCTTCGCCCTGGTGTGGTACCGGCGGGTGGCCGCGGTCACCGTCCCGCGTCGCTGACCGGCCCGGCCGGACCGGTCAGCGCGTCCAGGGCGGCCCGCAGGTGGGTGCTGGAGGTGTGCACGGTGTACGGGAGGTACACGACCTCCACGCCCACTTCCGCCATCTCCGCCTCCAGCCGGTCGCCCTTGGGCGTTCCGCGCCAGTCGTCGCCCTTGAACAGCACGTCGAAGCGCACCTGGTGCCAGGCGAGCCGCTTGTCCGCCGAGGTGTCCACGAACGCGGCGTCCACGTGCCGCACGCTGCGCACGATCTCCAGTCGCTCCACCAGGGGAACGACCGGTGGTCGCCCCTTCATCTGCTCGGCCGCCTCGTCCGTCACCACACCGGCGACCAGGTAATCGCACCTGCTTCCGGCGTGCCGGAGGATGTTCAGGTGGCCGATGTGGAAGAGGTCGAAGACGCCCGAGGCATAGCCCACGATCTGACGCATGGTGGAAATCCACCCCCCAAGTCGGTGGTCCGTCGCGGTCTTCCGCGCGGTGCCGTGCCGCGGCGCCCCGCGAACCGCCCCGGACCCTCCCCGGTCCGGCGCGCACGGAGCGCCTTCGCCCGACGATAGCGTCAACTCCCCGGTACGTGTGGGTGAATGCCGGCACACACGTACGCGATGGGGCTACGCTGGGCGCGGCGTCGTCAGGGGAGGCGACACCGGGGAACATCAGGGGAGGGAGCCCGCGATGACCCATGGGCGGTCGACCGGCGGCCAATCGGGAAGCGCGGCGGGGAACCCGCCCGGTGGGGACGCCGACCGGACGACGGGTCAAGAACCCGACGGCGGGGGAAGGACGCCCGCCCGGTCCCGGGAGATTTCCCGATCCCCGGCCCCCGGCCCCCGCGCGAGCCGCCGGGAGCGCCTGCTGTTGGTCTCCACCAACTACGCGCCGGAGCGCGCCGGTATCGGCCCCTACGCCGCGCAGGTCGCCGAGGACTGGGTGATCCGTCGCGACGCGGAGGTGCACGTCCTGGCCGGGATGCCGCACTACCCCGCCTGGAGCGTCGATCCCGCCTGGCGCGGTCGATGGCGTGCCGGTGAACTGCGCGACGGCGTCCGGGTGCACCGCCGCCGTCACACCGTGCCGTCCCGTCAGACCGCCGTGAGACGCGGCGTGTACGAGGCGTCGATCCTGCTGGGTGGTCTGCTCGCCCCGCCCCGGGTCGGTCGCCCCGACGCGGTCCTCGCCCAGATGCCCTCCCTCGCCGGCGGCGTCCTCGCCGCCCGACTGGCCCGCCGCCACCGGGTGCCCTTCGTGCCGGTGGTGCAGGACCTGATGGGGGCGGCGGCCGCGCAGAGCGGCATCGACGGCGGTGGACGGGCCGCCGCCGCGGCGGCGGCCCTCGAACGCCGCGTGCTCGCCGCCGCCACCCTGGTGGGCGTCATCCACGAGAGTTTCCGTGACCGGGTCCGCTCCCTGGGCGTACCGGACGACCGGATCCGCCCGGTGCCCAACTGGGCGCACGTGGACCCACCCACCGGCACCCGGGCCGACACCCGCGCCCGACTCGGCTGGGACCCCGACCGCACGGTGCTGCTCCACTCCGGCAACATGGGGCTCAAGCAGGGCCTGGAGGTCCTGGTGGAGGCCGCCCGCCTGGCACCCGACCTGCTGGTGGTCCTGATGGGGGACGGCAGCCGGCGCGACCGGCTGGCCGAGGTCGCCGCGGACGTGCCGAACCTGCGGATCCTGCCGCCCGCCGGCGACGCCGGGTTCCCCGATGTCCTGGCCGCCGCCGACGCCCTGGTGGTCACCCAGCGGGCCTCGGTCCTCGACATGAGCGTGCCATCCAAACTGACCTCGTACTTCACCGCCGCCCGCCCGGTCATCGCCTCGGTGGCCGACGGCGGCGGCACCGCCGAGGAGATCCGCCGCTCCGACGCCGGTTGGCTGGTGCCGCCGGAGGACCCCGCCGCCATCGTCGGGGCGGCCCGCGAGATCGCCGCCGACCCGGCGGCCGCCGACGCGATCGGCGCGCGCGGATTCGACTACGCCCGCACCCACCTGGGCCGGGAGGCCGGCCTGGCCCGGATCTCCGCGCTCCTCGACGAGGCTCTGGCCGTCCACCGACCGGGTGCCGCCCCGCACGAGCGGAAGGACGCCACCGCATGAGGGACCCGGCACCGCACCGCGAGGACACCCGCACCGGCCACGCCCACGACGAACCGGACCAGCTGCGCGAGCAGTTCCGTCAACTGCTGCGCTACCGGCTGCTGATCGGTCTCGGCGTCCTGGTCGGCCTGCTGGGCGGCGGATGGCTCGGCCTGGGCACCACCGACACCTACATCGCCGGCACCGAGGTGGTCCTGCGCGCCCCCACCCGGGACGCCTTCGACGGCGGCACCCTGGACCGGGTGGCGATGGGCTCCGAGCGCCGCACGGCGGTCAGCGGGACCGTCGCCCGGGCCGCCGCCGTCGAACTCGGTCTCCCCGAGGAGGAGGCCGACCGCGTCAAGGAGGGCCTCCAGGTCACCAACCCGCCCAACACCGAGGTGCTGCGCTTCTCCTACACCGCCGACGATCCGGCCCGCGCCGCCCGCTACGCCAACGCCTTCGCCACCGCCTACCTGGAGAACCGGCGGGCGGTGGCCGACCGGATGGTGGAGAACATGGTCGCCTCGCTGGAGGAGCAACTCGCGCCACTGCTGGAGGAGCGCGGGACCCTCGACTCCGACCTCGCCGGACTGGCGGAGGGAAGCTCCGCCCACGACCAGGCCCTCGCCTCCCGCACCGCCCTCACCACCCGGATCAACGACCTGAACGACCGGGTCCACGCCCTCACCGCCCTGGACACCACCGGTGGCCGGATCATCACCGAGGCCGCCCCGCCCGCCTCGCCCTCCGGCCCCGGACCGGTACTGCTCACCGCCCTGGGCGCGATGCTCGGGGCCGGTCTGGGGCTGCTCGCCGCCTGGCTCCGTCTGGTCTTCGACCCCCGGGTCCGCTCGGCCGGCGACGTCAGCCGCGCCCTGCGTGCCCCGGTGCTCGGGGTCCTGCCCCGAACCGCCCGGCCCGTCCCCGGCCGGTTGCTCGCCGGGGGGCGACTGGCCGAGGAGTTCCGTTCGGTGGCCTTCCGACTGGCCTACGACGAGACCTTCGCCAAACGCCGCCGCCTGCTGGTGGTGGCCCCGCGCGGCGGCATCGGCACGCCCCTGACCACCGCCGTCAACCTCTCGGCGGCGTTCGCCGAGATGGGCATGGACGCCCTGCTCATCGAGGCGGACCTGCGCACCCCCAGCCTCACCGAGCAACTGCGGCACGCCGACGGGGTGCGCCCCGGCTGGGCGAGTTCCCCCGGCAGCGGCGAGGGCGGCTGGCCCGCCGGCCGGCGGGTGCCGATCGACGCCGGGGAGTCCGGCGTCTTCGACCTGGTGCCCGGCCGCCGGGTGCGCAACGTGCCGCGGGCCCTGACCTCCCCGGCCGCCGGTCGACTGGTGGCGCACGCCGACGCCCGGGGCGCCGTGGTGACCGTCCTCGCCCCCGCCGTGCTCTCCTACGCCGACGCCATCGCCCTCATCGACCGGGTGGACGGGGTGCTCGTGGTCTGCGACCCCGGTGAGGTGCGCCGCGACGACCTGGCCCGGGTACGGGAACTCGTGGTCGGGGCCGGGGGGACGCTCCTCGGCGCGGTCCTGCACTCCTGGGGGGTCGGGGTGGACCGCTGGTCGGACCGGGAGGACGACCGGAACCCCGACGACGGTCTCGAGGAGTCGGACGGCCCGGAGGACGCCGACGAGCCGTACGCCGCCGCAGACCGGGGCGACCGGGTGCCGCACGACGGAAGGCGGGACCACCGGGACCGCCCCGTTCCCGGCGGTCGATCCCGGAGGCGGGAGGGAACCGACGCCCCCGGCACCCGATACGGCGACCCCCGCACCGGACCGCGCTCCCGCGACCTCGGGTCGGAGACGCTGGGGCTGCGGATCGTCGACCCGTCCGAACTCGAAGAACGCTCCCCCCGTCCGTGACCGGGGCCGCCGGCCCGGCGCCCCGACCCGACGGGGCGCCGGGCCGGGTCCGCACGGCCGTGCTCGCCTCCGTCGCCGACCAGGGAGTCGCGGCGTTGACCAACATCGCCGTCGTCGTCTTCGTGGCGCGCGGCGCGGACGTCGCCTCCTTCGCCGACTTCGCCGTGGTCTACACGGTCTTCACCCTGCTGCTGGGGGCCTTCACCGCCTACGTGGGGCAGGCCCTGGTGCTGTGCCGGGGAGGAACCGCCGAGCGGGGCCGCGAGTGCCGCACGGCCGTCGCCTTCACCCCGGTGGCCGCCGCCGCCCTCGCCGTGCCGCTCGCCGCTCCGGCCCTGGTGGCGGGAGGCGGGATCCCGGCCGGGTTGGCGGCCCTGGGCCTGGTGCTGCCGGTGGTGCTCACCCAGGACGCCCTGCGGTACGCCTTCTCCCTGCTGGGGCGTCCGGGCCGGGCCCTGGCGGGCGACCTCCTGCGGCTCGTCGTCGTCCTCCCCGTCCTGGCGGTGCTGCCGGCGGGCACGGGAACCTTCGTCACCGTGCTGGCCTGGGGGCTCTCCGCGCTCCCGGCCCTGGCACTGGGGTTGTTCCTGCTGCGCCGGGTGATCGGCCCGGCCGTTCCGGGACCGGCCGGCCGCCCCGCCCGGCGACCGTTGCGCGCGCTGCTGACCCGCGATCACCTCGGCCGCCGTTTCGTCGTCGAGTTCGGGGTGGGGAACGCCGGCACCCAGTTGGCGGTGATCGGTCTGGGCGTGTTCGCCACCCCCCTGGCGGTGGGCGCGCTGCGCGGCGCCACCACTCTCTTCGGCCCCCTGAACGTGTTGTACAACGCCGTCACCGGGTTCGGCCCGCCGTTGCTCAACCGACTCGGGGCCCCGGCCCGGCGCGCCCGGGCGGCGGCCGTGACCGGCGGCGCGCTGGCGCTCGTGGCCGCCTGCTGGGCGCTGGTGCTCCACCTGTTGCCGGCGGGTGTCGGACGGCAGGTGCTGGGGGAGACCTGGGACGTCGCCGCCGGCCTGCTGCCCGCCACCGGTACCCAGTACGCGATCATGGCGGCCGGAGTGTGCGGACTGGTCACCCTGCGGGTGCTGCGTCCCGGCGCCACCCTGCCGATCCAGGTGGTCTTCTCCGCCCTGTCGGTGGTCTGCCTGGTGGTGGGTTACCTCCTGGGCGGGGTGCTCGGGGC
>NZ_VKHT01000239.1 GCF_014141535.1 Streptomyces alkaliphilus
GCGCGTGGGTCGGTCCGCGGTCCGTTCGACGCGACCGCCGGGAGGCGGGGGGCGTCGATGGATCATCGGGTCGGGATGTCGAGTGGGGCATCGATGGGACGTCGATGGGACCTCGCCGAGAGGGACGGGACGGGATGATCCCGGGAGCCGCTCGGATGTCCTCGTGGCCCGGACCGGCCGCTTCACCGGCCCGGGACTCCCTCACTCCTCCGCGGTGAGCCCTTCGCGCAGTTGCGCGAGCGTACGGGTCAGCAGTCGGGAGACGTGCATCTGGGAGATGCCGACCTCCTCACCGATCTGGGACTGCGTCATGTTGCCGAAGAACCGCAGCATGATGATGCGGCGTTCGCGGGCGGGCAGGCGGGCGAGCAGCGGCTTGAGGGATTCGCGGTACTCCACGCCCTCCAGCGCGCTGTCCTCGTAGCCCAGACGATCGGCCAGGGAGCCCTCGCCGCCCTCCTCCTCGGGCGAGGGGGAGTCCAGGGAACTGGCGGTGTAGGCGTTGCCGACGGCGAGGCCGTCGACGACCTCCTCCTCGGTGACGCCGAGCGCGACGGCCAACTCCGCCACCGTGGGCGAGCGGTCCAGCTTCTGCGACAGTTCGTCACCGGCCCGGGTGAGGGCCAGCCGCAGCTCCTGGAGACGGCGCGGGACGCGCACCGACCAGGAGGTGTCGCGGAAGAACCGCTTGATCTCGCCGACCACGGTCGGCATGGCGAAGGTGGGGAACTCCACCCCGCGGTCGCAGTCGAAGCGGTCGATGGCCTTGATGAGGCCGATCGTGCCGACCTGGACGATGTCCTCCATCGGCTCGTTGCGGCTGCGGAAGCGGGCCGCCGCGTACCGGACGAGCGGGAGGTTGAGTTCGATCAGGGTGTCCCGGACGTAGGCCCGTTCGGGGCTGTCCGCCTCCAGGGTGGAGAGCCGCTGGAACAGGGACCGGGAGAGTGTGCGGGTATCGAGGTTCTCGGTGTCCGCCGGAGGTTGCGGCGCGGTGAGCGGCACCGCCGGGTCCTGCGGCGCGTCGGTCGTGGCGAGCACCTGGGAACTGTCCAGTTCTACGGACATGCCACCCCCTGGGGGTCGTGGACGGGTCGTGGCGGCGTGCCCCTGCGAGAGGGGTGCGTCCCCTCGTGCATACCGGCGCCGCCGCCCTGGCAAACGCGGTTCCAGCAGAATGTCACAAGTCATCAACGCGATGTAGTGCCAAGTCGATAAATGGGCAACGGCCGGCGTGGAGTTTTCCCGGGGGACCGCTTCCCACCGCCAAGAGATCACTCGAAAGGGTCAGGGGTCGAGTGGATTTGCTTCCCTCAGTCGGGCGACGCTGCGGCTGAGCAAACGTGAGATGTGCATCTGTGACACTCCCAGCTCGGCGCTGATCTGCGACTGGGTCAGGTTCCGGTAGAAGCGCAGCAGCAGGATCCGTTGCTCCCGCTCCGGCAGTTGCACCAGCAGGTGCCGCACCAGCGCCCGGTGTTCCACGCCGGCCAACCCGGGATCCTCGTACCCGAGGGCCTCCGCCGGCCCCGGCGAACCGTCCTCGCGTTCCCTGGACGCCTCCAGCGATGAGACCCGGTAGGCCCGTGCGGCCTCGGCCCCGGCCCGTACGTCCTCCTCGGGGACCGCCAGGCGGCGGGCGATCT
Source organism: Streptomyces alkaliphilus (assembly GCF_014141535.1). Lineage (GTDB taxonomy): Bacteria > Actinomycetota > Actinomycetes > Streptomycetales > Streptomycetaceae > Streptomyces > Streptomyces alkaliphilus. The sequence continues at coordinate 1,647 of NZ_VKHT01000239.1, forward strand.
CGGTCGTGGTGGGGGTGCGACCCAGCATGCCGGTCAGCTCCTCGCCGGCGGCGTGGATCCGGATGGAGAGTTCGTGCATCCGGCGCGGTACGTGCACGCTGCGGACATTGTCCCGGAAGTAGCGCCGGATCTCCCCGATGATGGTGGGCATGGCGAAGGTGGGGAACTGCACCCCGCGCGTCGGGTCGAAGCGGTCGATGGCGTGGATCAGTCCGATCGTGCCGACCTGGACGACATCCTCCATCGGCTCGTTGCGGCTGCGGAAGCGGTGCGAGATCCAGCGGACCAGGGGCAGGTTCGCCTCGATCAGGGCCCCGCGCACGCGGGCGTGTTCGGGAGTGCCGGGCTCCAGTCGGACCAGACGCTCGAAGAGGGCCGCCGTCACCTCCCGGGCACTCGCCCCCTTGGTTCCGCGGGTCCGCGTCACCGCCACCGGCCGACCGCCCCTTCGCCCTCCGCTGTGGACACCCCTGTGCAGGCCCCGGATACGGGAAACCCCGGAACATCACCATGGAATTACGTGGAAATCGGTCATAGCATCACAAGGGTGGGTCAAGGGTGCAAGCATCGCGTGGGTGTGTGTCGTCCCGGGGAGCCGGATCGGCGCCCCGGTCGGCCCGCGACCGTACGAGCGGGCGGGCCACTCGATGAACGCGCCGGCCTCAGCGCACCAAACCTCAGCGCACCAAAGTGGTCACGAGGTCCCCCACGCCCGTGGCGGCGGCGGAGATCCCGTCGAAGCCCATGCGGACGAAGTCGGCGGACGCCACCGGCCAGGCGATGACGGAGTACAGGACGAGCACGCTCAGCACGTAGAGCCCGATCCGTCCGACGCGTGTCATCCGCGTCCTCCTCCCCGCTCCGTGCCTCCCGGCGTCTCTTCCAGGGGTCTTCTCCCGGTGGCACCTCGCGCGGGAGGCTTTCCGGGGAAATCCGGCGCCCGGATGGGGCCACCGGTGGTCGGGCGAGTGTAACCGTCCCCCGCGCCGGGGGACCCCGTCGCACGACGAGGGGCCCGGTCCGTGTGGACCGGGCCCCTCGTTCCTGTGTTTCGTGGCGGTAGCGGAGGGATTTGAACCCTCGGTGGAGTTGCCCCCACACTCGCTTTCGAGGCGAGCTCCTTAGGCCGCTCGGACACGCTACCGAGAGGCAGCTTAGCCCGGGGCCCGGCGCGGGACGAAATCAGCTCCCGTCCGGGCTCCCGCCGGTGCTCGCGACGGCGGAACCCGCGCCGCTCCCGGGACCGGTGCCGGGCCCCGTCGCCGGACGACCGGAACGGAAGAAGCGGGACAGCGGCTCCCCGCACTCCCCGGCCAGCACCCCGGAGATCACCTCGGGACGGTGATTGACGCGGCGGTCGCGCAGCAGGTCCCACACCGAGCCCGCCGCTCCCGCCTTGGGATCGACGGCCCCGTAGACGACGCGCTCGACCCGGGCGAGGGCCGTGGCCCCCGCGCACATCGCGCACGGTTCCAGGGTGACGACCAGGGTGCACCCGGTCAGCCGCCAGCCGTCGAGGCGTTCCGCCGCCCGGCGCAGCGCCAACACCTCGGCGTGCGCGGTGGGGTCCCCGTGCGCCTCCCGCTCGTTGTGGGCGGTGGCCAGCACCGGGCCCCGCGGACCGCCGGGGCCCAGCACCACGGCGCCCACCGGCACGTCACCGGTGGCGGGGGCGGCCAGTGCCTCGACCAGCGCCCGGCGCACGGCGGGCACCCAGGGGTCGCGCAACGGGTCACCGTGCGCGGGTTCGGGGGCGGTGTCGTGGGCCGGTGGATGGTTCGTCCCCCGCATGGCGGCACTCCTTTTCCGCGCTCCGTCCGCGGTGCTCCCCCGGCGTCGTCCACCGGTTTCCCCGGGCGCGACGGTACGACAGCCCTCCCGGGACGGTGTGCCCGGTGGGTCGGTGTCGCGTCTCCCCGGGGCACGACGGTACGGCAGGCGCCGGGGGCCGGGCCCGGCGGGGGCCGTTCGGGTGCGCGGGCCCGGGGAGGGAAAGCCGCCGACGCCCGCCGGGGCGGGCGTCGGCCGGGCTCCTCAGCGCACGGCCTCCAACACCTCCGCGCACCCCAGGGCGTCGGCGATCTCGCCCAGCGCGTTCTCCGGGGTCAGGGTCAGCACGGTCCGTGCCTCGATGCCGAAGTCGTCCATCAGTTCCGGGTCCCCGACGGGGCCGGCCGGGATGGTCTCGTGGGGCGGCGGATCCTCCTCGACGAGCGCCTCCGAGGAGGGCCCCTCCTCGGTGCCGTCGAGGTCCTCCGGCTCCTCCGGGACGACCGTCGCCCGTGGTTCCCGACCCAGCAGCTCATCGCTGATCAGGATCTCGCCCCAGGCGCTGCGCATGGCCCGGGAGGCATCGGAGACGAAGATCCGGGGATCCTCCTCCCCGTCCACGCGGACGATGCCGAACCACGCCCCTTCCTGTTCGATGCAGACGAGGACCGGCTCGTCGTCGGGCGACGCCGCGCGCGCCAGATCGGCCAACTCGTCCAGGCTCTCCACGTCGTCCAGCTCGGTGTCGCTCGCTTCCCAACCGTCCTCGGTGCGCGCGAGCAGTGCGGTGAAGTACACCTCGGCTCTCCCCACTCGGTTCGGCATCCGTCAGTCGCGTCCGGGCGTGCCCTTCGCGTGCCTATGGGCATCGTGACAGAAAAGACGGGATCTGTCGGGCGACTCAACGGTTCACCAACGGAATGTCCGCATCCGTTGTTGAAGGCGCAACCTGGCTGTTCGGGCCCGGCGGGGGCGGACCCGCTCGCGCAATGCCTTGGCCTCGTGGAGTTCGCGCAGGAATTCGGCCCGGCGGCGACTTCGGTCGGCGTCGGGCCGTTCCGGGTGTCCGGGTTTCGGCATGCTGCCTCCTGCCTCACCCGCTTCCGATTCCCGTTCCGCCGATCGGGTGGCGGTGTCGGGGGCGTCGGGTCGCCCGATGGTTCGGGTGACCGGTGGGACGGGGGCCGGGAGCGGCGATCCCGGGGGCGTGAACGTCGTGCCCCTACTCATGCGTCTTCCTGTTCCTGCCCACCTCGACGGGCGGGAATCCCCCGTTCGCCAATGGCGCGCGGTCCGGTGCGCACCGTCATCGGGGTTCGCCGGCCGGCCGTCCGCCGCCCCGGGCGCCCCGGGCCGGTCCCGGGGGGTTGGGTACTGTCGGGGCCATGCGGATCCATGTCGTCGACCACCCGCTGGTGGCCCACAAGCTGACCACGCTGCGCGACGAGCGCACCGACTCCCCCACGTTCCGCCGCCTGGCCGACGAACTGGTGACCCTGCTGGCGTACGAGGCCACCCGGGAGGTGCGCACGGAACGGGTGGACCTCCGCACGCCCGTCACGGAGACCACCGGCGTGCGGCTGTCGCACCCGCGCCCCCTGGTGGTGCCGATCATCCGGGCCGGTCTCGGCATGTTGGACGGCATGGTCCGACTGCTGCCGACCGCGGAGGTCGGGTTCCTCGGGATGATCCGCGACGAGCGGACGCTGAAGTCCTCCACCTACGCCAACCGGATGCCGGAGGATCTCTCGGGCCGCCAGGTGTATGTGCTGGACCCGATGCTGGCCACCGGCGGGACGCTGGCGGTCGCGATTCGGGAGCTGATGCGCCGGGGCGCGGACGACGTGACGGCCCTGTGCCTGTTGGCCGCCCCGGAGGGGGTGGCCCACCTGGAGGAGGAGTTGGCGGGGGCACCGGTGACGGTGGTCACGGCCGCACTGGACGAGCGGTTGAACGAGGAGGGCTTCATCGTCCCCGGCCTGGGGGACGCGGGCGACCGGATGTACGGGACGGCCTGACCCCCCGCCGGGACACCGGGACACCGTTCCGCCGGGAGGCGTCGGGTGGCGGTGTCCCGGCGGAACGGGTGGCGGTTCTCAGCAGGTGGGCTCGTCCGGGCTCGCCGCGACGAGGGCGGCCAGCGCCGCCTCGACCTCCGCGGGTTCGGCCAGGGCCTCGAAGGCGTCGCCGAGCACCAGGTCCACCTCCCGGTCACCCGGTTCCCGCTCCGTCTCCGCCTCCCCGCTCTCCCGGGGGGCGCCGCTCTCGGCACCGACGGCGTGGGCTCCCAGCACCGTGAGCACGCCGTTCTCCTCGGCATCCGGCGAGCCCAACAGCAGGCCGGTGGAGGTGAGGGCGCCGTCCAGGTCCTCGGGGGCGTTGTCCACGGCGCCGATCAGGAAGCCGCGCTCGGCGAGCGCGTCGGCGGTGTTCTGCGCCAGGCCGGAGCGGTCGGTGGCGTTGTAGACGTTGACGGTGATGGTCTCGGGGGAGGGCAGTTCGGCGG
>NZ_VKHT01000024.1 GCF_014141535.1 Streptomyces alkaliphilus
CCCAGGGGGCGGCCCCGGTGACGACGGGGGCGCCCTCCCCGGTGTCCCCGGTTTCCCCGCCGGTGCCCACCAGTGTGTCCAGCGCCTCGGCGAGTTCGGCGAGGGTCGCGGTGGCGAAGTTGGTCGGTACCTGCGTGGCGGCGATGCCGAGCCGGGACGCCGCCTGGTTGACGATCTGGCCCACGGTGATCGAGCTCATGTGCAGGTCGTCCAGGAGCCGACTGTCGGGCGCCACCAGTTCCGCGGGCAGCTCGGCGCGCTCGGAAACCAGGCCGCGCAGCACATCGAGCGCGGCGGCGCCGTCCGGCCGATCGGGGACCGCCGCTTCCTGCGGTGGGGCGGTGTCCGCGGCGGGTGGGGCCTCGGGAGCCGAGGGTTTCCCGGCGTCGGTCGGGGGTCGACCGGCCGGCAGCGATACCCGGGGGGCCTGTTCGCAGGGGCTGGACAGGAAGTCGAATTCCTGCCCGACGGCCAGCGGGCGGATCAACCGGTCCCGGAAGAGCAGCCCGAGGTCGACGGGGGCGCCGATCACATGGGCCGCGCCCACGACCCGGAGCAGGCCGTGGAGCGATTCGTCATCGGTGTTCAGCGCGACGGCCGGTACCCCGGTCGTCGCCGTGGCCAGAGCACTGAGGACCCGACCCGGGCCGACCTCGACGAAGAGGTCGACGTTCTCGGCGGCCGCGGTGACGGCCCGGGTGAACAGGACCGGCTCGGTGATCTGCCGCCGCAGCAGGGCCACCAGGTCGGTCCCGGGGGCCAGTTCGGTGCCGGTCACCGTGGAGAGGACCCGCCCGGCCGGTCGGCCGAGGGGGAGATCGGCGTCGGCCAACCAGTCGCCGAGGGCGTCGGCGGCGGACGCGACCAGAGGGGAGTGGAAGGCGTGCGACACCGCGATCCGGGTGCAGCCGACGCCCGCCCCCTCGGCCCTGCGCCGGACCTCCTCGACCTCCTCGACCGTCCCGGCGACGACCGTCTGCGCGGGGCCGTTGTATCCGGCGATGACGACGGAGAGCCCTTCAACGAACTCCTCCACCCTTTCGGGGGAGGCGGCGAGCGACGCCATGGTGCCGGACGCGTCACCGTGCTCGGCCATGGCCCGACCACGGACCCGGGCCACCTCCAGCAGGGTCGCCTCGTCGAGGGCACCGGCCCAGTGCAGCGCGGACAACTCGCCCAGGCTGTGACCGAGGGCGACGACCGCCTCGACCCGCAGGGCGTCCAGGGCACGCAGCCCGGCCGCCGAGCCGGTGACGATCCGCGGCTGCGCCACATCGGTGGCGACCATGTCCCCCCCGGTGGGCAGGGCGGCGCGCCCGTACACCTCGTCCACCTCGGGGAAGCGGCGACGCAGCGCGCCCCCGCCGGTGCCCCTGCCGGAGCCCTGGCCGGGGAAGAGGAAACCGATCCGGCCGTGGCCGGTGGCCCGGCCCAGGAATCCGCTGCCGTCGGCGGTGACATGCAGGTGGTGCCCCTCGCCAGCGGCGTCGGCCAGGTGCCGCAGGCGACGCTCGGCGTCCTCGGGAGAGGAGACCACGACGGCGGCCCGGTGGGACAGACCGCGCAGTTCCCGCTGGAGCGTCGCGGCCAGGTCGGCGACCTGCCCGTAGGAGACCCGCGCCACGAAGTCGGCGACCTCGATCAGCCGGGCCCGCAGCGCCTCGGGGGACTCGCCCTCCAGGAGCAGCAGCTCGCCGTCCTGGGCCGAGCGCCCGAGCGCGGTGGCCCGACGGCTGGGTGCGGTGCGACGACGGGCGGTGGGCTCGTCGAGGACGACGTGCGTGTTGATGCCGCCGAAGCCCATCGCGGTGATGCCGGCCCGGCGGGGGGCGTGCTCCGGCCATGCCTCGGCCCCGCGCAGGGCACGCAGGTTGGCCCCCTCACCGGTGAGCAACTCGTGGGGGTCGACGCAGCCGATGGCGGGCGGCAGCACCTGGCTGTCGACCGCCATGGCGGCCTTGATCAGGCCGGCGACACCGGCCGCGGCCTTGGTGTGGCCGATCATGCCCTTGATCGAGGTGATCGCGGCGACCGGGGCGTTCGGGTCGGCCGCCGCCCGGGCTCCCATGAGCGCGGTCAGCTCGGTGCGGTCGCCGACGGCCGTGCCCGTCCCGTGGCCCTCGAACAGGCTCACCGTGTCGATGCCGAAGCCGGCTCGTTCGTAGGCGCGCCCCAGGGCGAGTCGGTAACCGCTCACCTCGGGTCGGGTGATGCCGCCCTGGCCGTCGGAGGAGACGCCCCAGCCCGCGATCGTGGCGTAGATGCGATGGTTGCCGGCGAGCGCGTCCTCCTCCCGCATCAGGACGACCATGCCGCAGCCCTCGCCGGGCCAGAAGCCGTTGGAGCCGCGGTCGTACAGGCGCATCTCGCCCCTGGCCAGCGCGCCGGTTTTGGCGAAGCCGATGATCTCGAAGGGATCGATCGACAGGTCGACGCCACCGGCCACCGCCACGTCGAGGTCGCCCCCCAGGAGCGAGGTGGCGGCCGTGGTGACCGACAGCAGCGACGAGGAGCACGCGCCGTCGACGGTGTAGCCGCCGCCGTGGAGATCGAAGTGGTTGCAGATGCGGCCGGCGATGGTGTTGGACAGACCCCCGGCCAGGGTGTCCTCGTCGATCTCCGGGAAGGGTTCCTTGTAGGAGACCTCGACGTCGGCGAGGAAGTCCGCGACGCGGTTCTCGTCCCACTCCTGCCCCCGCAGGGCCTGCGCCATGACACGCCGCACGTACGGCCAGCGCAGCCGCATCACATTGGCCCGGGCGAACTCCCCGGTGAGGGTGTTGCCGACGACCACTCCGGTGCGGTCCGCGGGCAGCCCCTCCCCGGCCGGGAAACCGGCGTCGCGCAGGGCCTGCGAGGCGGTGTCGAGGGCGAGCCAGTGCGTGAGGTCGGTCGAGCGGTAGGTGCTGCCCGCGATCCGGTGACCGAGGCGGTCGAACGCGTAGCCCTCCAGCACCGCCGCGTTACGGGCGTAGAAGCGGTCCGGGGCGGCCGGGTCGGCATCCCAGTAGTCCTCCAGGCGCATCCGCTCATCGGGCAGGCGACGGAAGGCCCGCCGCCCGGCGACGGCGTTCTCCCACAGTTCGCCCGGGGTCGAGGCGTCGGGATAGCGGCAGGCCATCCCGACGATGGCGATTCTGCTCATGCCGGCACCACGGCTTTCTCCTCCTGGGGCTTGTTCCCGGTGGATCCGGCCGGGCAGGAACATCCGTCGGCGCATTCGCACCGCGAGTCCGTGAACTGCTCCGGCGTGAGTTCCTTGGTCATGAAGTCGTCCGTGGGGGGTGGCACGGGGGCGACCTGCGCGGGGGTCGTCCCGTCGGCCCGTTCCGCGGCCTGCTTCCGGTCACGGATGTCGATGCTCCACAGGTGGGCGCCGCGGATGAGGCAGACCAGGGCGGTCGCGAAGAAGATGCCGTACGCGACGCCGAGCGCCGTCAGCACCCCGTACAGACCGGCGACACCACCGCCGAAGGCGATCTGACCCCACTTCGAGGAGGGGGTGGTGCCCGGGTCGGTGATCATGTAGTTCGTGAAGAGCACGAACGCCACACCGCTCATCATCGCCAGGGCCGCGGGGATGGAGGTGTCGAACAGCACGCCCCGGACGACGGCTTGCAGGATGTAGCCGCCGACCCAGGCCAGGATGAGCCACATGCGCTCGGTGAGCTTGGCGTTGAGCATCGTGCCGAGAACGACGATGATCGCCGGGACCAGCCAGTTGAGACCGCCGTCGAGGTAGATGGTGAAGTGGTAGGGCGGGGCGATGCTGGCCCAGGGGAAGAGCAGCAGGATGACCGCGATACCGAAGTTCGAGGGGTTCATGAAGTGCCGCAGGCGGCCCCGGACCGGGGCGCGCAGCACCCACTTGGCGCCGACGGCGACGACCACACCGAACACCATGACCCAGACGAGGTCGTTGACGTAGGAGAGCATGTTCACGGCAAGTGCCGTGATGTGGGCGGGATAGAGGAACTCCACCATTCCGCGTACGCCGTTGCCGCGGTAGCGCGGGGCCCGGCCCTCGGAGCGGGCGCCGATCATCTCGAGGAAGATCTCGACGGTGTAGGCGGTGGCGAGCGCGATGAAGGGCCACGTCCACGGCTGTTCGAAACCGAGCACCGTGTAACCGAAGATGTTCAGCACGGAGATCGAGATCGCGAACCGGCGCAGGGCCGTGACGGCCTTCTCGTTGCGGTGCGGTGGGGTGGCGGGTTCCTTCCGCTCCCCGGACGTGGTCTTGCTCGGTGTGGGCTGCGGTGCGGACATGGTCACTTCTCCTTGACCTGGGTTCCGAGCCGGAGGCTGTGCCAGCCGGGTGCCAGCTTCAGCTGTTGCTCATGGACGTCGCCGGCGCGATCCCGCCAGGTCAGCTGCACGTCCAGCGGTCCCCGGGCATCCCCGAGGCCGATGTGGACATCCGTGCTGCGCTTGCCGGAATGCCCGCCGCCGCCGTCGACACGGGCGACGCGTTCGCCGCCGTCGGGCAGGGTGAGGCGGACCTCGGCGCCGATCACGGGAGCCCCGGACTCGTGGGTGAGCTTCAGACCGAGGAAGGATCCGGTGTCCTCGCCGACGTTGTGGTAGAACACCGGCTCGTCCCACTGGTGGGCCACCGCGATGTCCAGACGTCCGTCGCCGTCCACGTCACCGGTGGCGATGCCACGGCTCGGGACGGGCACCGCGAGGCCGAGGGCGGGGGACAGATCGAGGTAGGTGCCGTCCTCCCCCTTGGCGAAGAAGCGCATGGTCTGGCTTCCGGCGAGGTCGTCGCCCTTGCGGACGTTCGGCCACCAGGCGGGATCGGCGATCAGCGCGTCGTTGGCGGTGGCCAGTTCCTGGAGCTGCGGCCAGCGGTTCTCCTTTCCCTTGACGAAGCCGAGCGCCTGGGTGATCTCCAGCTCGCCGCTGTTGTTGAAGTCACCGGTCTTCACGTCCCAGCCCCACCCGGACCACGCGACGCCGAGATCGGTGCTGCGGTCCTCGAACGGTGCGATGCCGTCCCGGAAGTGTTCGCGCAGCTCGCCGCGCTCGTCGGCCGTGCCGATGAAGGCGAAGTTGGACTCCTGGATGCCGAACGACGTGGTGATGTTGCTGATGAACATGTCGTACTGACCGTCGTTGTCGAGGTCACCGAAGTCGATGCCCATCCCCTTGAAGGAGCTGCGACCCAGTTCCTTCGACTTGGGGACGGATCCGGAGCGGACGGACTTGACCTCGGAGAACTCCAGGTGGCCGGGACGCGAGGTGTTGTACAGGAGCGCCGAGGTGCCGAAGTCGTGGGCGAGGAAGAGCTCCGGCAGGTGGTCACCGTCGAGATCGGCGGCGGAGGCGGCGAGGGTCCACCCCCCGCTCAGCGACTGCGGCAGGGCGTCGCTGACCTTCTCGTAGCCGTTCTCGGTCCACAGGAAGAAGTGGCCGCCGCCCCCGTTCCGGGCACGGGACAGGGACTCGTTCATGGTGACCCCGCCGTTCTTGGAGGGATCGAGGACCGGACTGTCGGGGAAGTAGTTGCCGATGAAGATGTCCGGGTACCCGTCACCGTCGAAGTCGGCCACCACGGCGGCGTTGGAGTTCCACAGCGGGCCGGTGTACCGGGCTCCGCCCGTGCCGGGTAGCAACTCGGTCGGCTCGAAGGACTCCGCGGTCAGCTCCCCGCCCGCTCCGTCCCCCTTCGCCATGAAGATGATCGGAGTCCGCCCCCAGTAGTAGACGAGAAGGTCCGTGGCACCGTCGTCGTTGAAGTCACCGGGCACACAGCCCATCGGCGCCATGGTGTCGTTCATGGGAAGCGGAGCCGGGTCCAGCGCGAACGGTGCGTAGCCGTCCTCGCGGTTCGGGGTCGGGGTGACGACCACCTGATCGATCCGGGGGTCGGTGACGCACAGGTCGTTGGGGAGCCCGTCGCCGTCGATGTCGTTCATGGCGATACCGGCCCCGACCGAGGAAATCCACGCGTCGATGTGTTCGTACGCCTGGTTGACCCGACGGATCTCCTGCCGTTCGAATCCGGCGGGCATGGCTATCGACATCGGCTGGAAAGCGTAATCCCCCGCCAGTTCCCTCGTGTCGGCTGCCGACGGCTCCGGTAGCCGGACCGCATAGAAAATACTCACCATGAGAGTGAGCGCGATGATTCCCGGAAAGTTCTTCAGAAGTCGGCCACGTGCCTTTTTCATGGGTTCGCACCTTTCGATGGAAGGGAGAACGAGGCGATTTCCGTGGCGATGCCCCGGCGCCAGATCTCGTAGGCCGGGAGATCAACCCGGTCGCCGGTCACGGGCATTTGATCGAGACACACCCGGGCGGCCCGCTCCGGTGTGGTCCCGCACAGGACGCGGGTGGCCAGGTACGTGTGGGGCACCGTGGTGCCCGCCTTCTGTCGGGCCTCCGCGGCGAAGGCGGAGCCCTGGGCCAGGTGGTGGCGGTGCGGGCCGGCACGTTCGGCGAGCCGCCGCAGTTCATCCGCGTCCGCGGCGCCCGCGTAGGTGGCGGCCAGGCCCGTTCCCGCGTACAGATCACCGTGCCGGTGCGCGGGGTAGGCGGCGATCAGGTCGGCCACCACGTCGGGGTCGGTGCCGCCGACGAACCACAGGGCACGTCCTATGCCCTGGTCGATGGCCTTGGGGGCGTAGGAGTCGGAGCCACCCTCCCAACTGAACGGATGCTCGACCCCGGGGGTGCGCACGTATGCTCCCGTGCGGAAGTAGGCCTGGTGGAAGCCGTAACCGTCCAGGATCAGCCAACGCAGCAGGGGATCGGTCCCGCGGACGTCCGGCCACAGGAACTTCGGCAGGCGGGCCATGGCCCAGCCGATGCCCACGTACACCATGTAGACGTGATCCCGGCCCCGGCCCTCGAGCAGCCCCTGGAGTCGTCCGCCGTGGCCCGGCAGCGCGTCGTGGACGACGGCACCCATGCCCGCACCCTCGTAGGCGAAGCCCCGGTGGGTGAGAGGCATGGCCTCGAGTCTCTCCTCGAGTTCGGCGGAGGAACGCGCCTCGACCGCATGGCCGTATCCTTCGAGGAAGGTCCGGCCAACTCTTTCCAACTGTTCCCCGGACTCCCGATCCTTGCGGTGGAATCCGCGGGTTTCGATTTTCGTTTCCGATGTTGAGGGTGTCAGTATTCGACGCCGCAGCGTGCCGAATATCGTGGACAAGTCGGTCGACCGCCCTTCATGGACTCCATGAATTAACGATTCTTTTCGAAGATAGTCGGCGGGATCGGACGGGTGTCTACTTCGTCCGTGCTCGAACCGTGGTGAGGGAGAGGCGGTCGCGCACACCGCGACGCCACATCTCGTAAGCCGGTGCGCCACCCGTGTCGGTGGCGGTCACGGAACAGTCGTCGGCCAACCGGGCCGCGGCCTCGACCTCGAGGCCGGTGAGTGCCCGCGTGGCCGTGCGGCAGTGTTCGGGAACGTACCCGGCGTGGTGACGGGCCTTGGCGGCGAACACCGCCCCCTGCGCCACATGGTCACGGTGCTCCCCCGCGTCCTCGCCCAGGGCCGCCAACGCCTCGGCCGTGGTGCCTCCGGCGAAGGTGGCCGCGAGTCCCACGCCGCTCCACAGATCGGCCTGCCGGCCGAGGGCGAACCGGCGCACGGCGGCCGTCACGTGATCGGTGCGGCCGCCGTGGACGAACCACAACGCACGGCCGATTCCCTGATCCACGGCCCGGGGAAAGTACCCCGCCTCGCCCTCCCAGGCGTACGGCCGGGGGATGTGCTGCCCGTCGATCCAGCGATCGGTGCGGAAGTACGCCAGGTCGAAGCCGTAGCCGTCGACGGCGAGCCAGCTCATCGTGGGGTAGTACTCGGCACCGGTCAGTTCCGGCACGGCCCTTCGCCACAGTCGGCGGGGCAGGCGGGCGAGGGCGAAACCGATGCCGATGTAGTTCAGGAAGATGTGCGGCCTGCCCCCGCCGCGCAACAGATCCCCGGTGCGGTGGCGACCCGGAACCATCACATCGCGGATGACGCAGGCCATCGTGGCGCCCTCGTAGGCGAAGCCCCGGACCGCGGGGTCGACCATGGCCAGTCGACGTTCGGTGTCCGCCAGATGCCGGTCCTCGATCCCCCACTCGAAACCGCAGACCACGGCTTGGGGAATGGCCTCCAGACGGCGGGACGCGTCGCTCGGGGGGACGCGGAAACCGCGTCCGGCAAAGCCCACGTCGGACAACGCCGGGGCCAGGACCAGCCGGCGCAGTGCTCCCAGGACAGCTGCCACGGGCACCTCCTCGGACGGACCGCCGGGTGCGGCGGAGGGGAGGGCTCATCGTCGGCCGGGGCTGTCCCGCGGGTCATCTTCCGTTGTGCGCTCCGACGCGTTCACCGCACGGAGCGGACGGTCACCTCCTCGTTCCGCACCTCACGGCCGCACCGGGAACAACACAGCGTGGCGTGGACCGGGCCGTCACAACCGAGGTGATCGGCGCGACGCGGTGGCTGCTCGTCCCGGGACAGATTCCGGTCCCCCCACTGCATCAGCGCGACGACCGCCCGGGTGAGATCACGACCCACGGGGGTCAGCCGGTACGCGTACCGCAGGGGGCGCTCCTGGTAGGGCACGCGTTCCATCAGACCGTGGTCGACCAGGCGGGCCAGGCGGTTGGCCAGGACGTTTCGGGCGATCTCGAGGTTGTCGAGAAATCCCTCGAAGCGTTCGGTGCCGAGCAGCGCCGAGCGGACGATCAGGAGTGTCCAGCGTTCCCCGACGATCTCCAACGCGCGAGCCAGGTTGCAGTCCTGCCCCTCGTAGGTGTGTCTCAGCATCCCCTCATCCTAGAGCTGTTGGGTTTCATGACGAGACCGAGATGCCGAGGTCGCGGACGATGTCGGTGGGGCGGATATCGCCGTGCGTGACGCGGGGTGCGGCGGGGCGCCGTGGGGAAGGACGGCCTCCTCGCCCCGCCGGAACAAACCGTCGAGGGGTCATGCGCTGACCAGTGCTCGTTCCTGCGGCACACCCCGGTGGTGCAGGCGACTGAAGGCGTGGGCGGCGGAGGCCAGGGTCATGTGGTGATGCCAGCCCGGATAGGAACGTCCCTCGAAGTCCAGCAGGCCGAAGTCCCGTTCCATCTCGCGTATGGATCCCGCCGTCCCGGAGAACAGCCGGGTCAGCTCCACCAGGTCCGCCATCCGGGCGTGCGTGAGATTCGTCAGCCAGAGCCGCGAGGGGCTGCGCCCCGCCCCGGGGTGCGTGGCCAACATCCGGTAGGTGCGGGGGGCCGACCCGCCCGCGGAGGCCTCGGGGAGATGAACGATGCCGGTCAGGACCGTCAGGGAGCGGGCCCGCCCCGGGGCGGGGGGAACCGTCACGATACGGGTGCGGTCATCCGGTTCACCGGCGAAAAGGCTGCGGCCGGTGAGCGTCGGCGCCCGGTGTTCCGCGCTGTGTCGGTGATGAACCCGCAGGTGGTGGCCGAGGGAGATCGTGATGCCGTCGGGAACCGCGACGAGGAAATCCCGATTGCGCAGCGCCAGGCCGCGGATCAGCGCCGGAGCGCCGGGCGTCGTGCTCAGGTCGGCCACGATCGGAACGGAAGGGTGGCGGCTGACCCCGGTGAGGGCGTCGACCAGGCTCAGGACATGTTGTTCGACCGTCCGGGGACCGACGTGTTCGGGAATCCGGGTGCGACTGCGAAGCGCGGCGTCCCTGGTCCAGGGGCCGGACAGCAGCAGGCGCCAGTCCACCGGAACGGCGGCTCCGGGTGCCGCCAGGAAGGCGCCGATGCCCACCTGGCAGGTCACCGAACGTCCGGTGGAGGGGACGAAGCGGCGGTGGACCCCGCAGGAGTGCTCGCCCCGCTTGCGTATCACGGCGAGGTCGACGACCCATGCCCGCGGTGTGAGTCTCTGCTCGACCCAGTGGGTCAACTCCCTGCGAACCGGCATCCAGTCCCAGGGGCTGGCGTTGATGAACTGGTGCAGGGACTGGGAAGCGGTCGGCGAGTCCGAGACGGTGGCCGCCAGACGTCGTACCGACTTCTTGCCGGGGGTGGTCAGCAGGCTCTGCAGGTAGACCTCCGCCCAGCGCCGCTGGTCGGCACGGGGCAGGGGTCCGAAGAGCCGCTCGGCGAACACGGGTACCGAGCTCGGGGCGCTCCTCAGGGCGTGGGTGACCATGGGGTGTTTCCTTTCCGTCCCGGGCCGTGTCGTCGCGTACGGAGACAAGAATAGCGAACACCCTGTTTTTTTTGGGGGGCAGGGACGATATCCGGCCCACTTCGGCAAGTGGGCCGGGTGTTCAAGTGGGCCGGGCGGTGGGTGCCGCGGCGGACGGGGCCCGGTTTCGGTGGCGCGCGGTGCCCTCTCGCCCCAATGGCACGGAATCGCTCATTCGTGAATTTCGTTACGTCTTGGGCAACTCGGGCTTGCCGGTGGCTCACACCCGGAACCAGACTGCGTCGAGGGTGACCGCATGATCCTCGCGGGATGCCACGGCGCTCCATCGGGACGGACCCGTCCCTCCCCCGGGTCCGTTGACGAGCGTGCCTCAGGAGACAGCATGGTGAAGCAGGAGAGGGCGGTGCGGACACGGGCCTCCGTGATGTCGGCCGCTGCGGCCGCATTCCAACGCGAGGGGTACGACCGGAGTTCGCTGGCCCGCATCAGCAAGGCGTCCGGCATGTCCGTCGGGGCGGTCACCTTCCACTTCTCCTCCAAGGAGGAGCTGGCCAACGCGGTGGACCGGAAGGGACGATCGGTCACCCTGACGACGGTGGAACAGGCATGCGCCGAGCCCGGAACGGCACTGCGCCGCCTCATCGGCCTGACGCTGCACCTGGCCCGCCTGATGGAGGAGGACCCGTGGGTGAGCGCGGCCATCCGGCTCGCCCGGGAGAGACCGCAGGTGCCGGCATGGTCGGCCGTCTGGTTGCCGACGGTCAACGAACTGCTGGACCTCGCCTCCGAGAACGGTGAACTGCGGGCCGGAACGCCGGTGGGGGACGTGGCGACGCTGGTGGAGCACCTGACGGCGGGGGCCGAGGTGCATGTGATGTACCACCGGACGGACGACGACCACGAGAGCGCGGTCGAGCGGATGGCGCGGCTGTGGTGCCTGATCCTGCGGGGATTCTCGGTCGACCCCTCCGGCGTCGAACCCGTGACCGATTGAGCTCCGTTCACCTCGCGGAATCGGTCAACCGGGCCAGCGGGCCCCGGCCGGGCTCACAACCCGCTGCTTCCCATGTTTCCCGACTGTCGTACCAGTGATCACGCGCCACGAGTGAGAACTGGCGCTCGCTCACCGCGGCGCCGGAGGCGCGCAGCCGTGCCACGCACTGCCGCAGTGACGAATCCCCCGTGACCTCGGGCAGCTCACCGCACCGGGCCAAAGTGGTGAGGAGGTCCCCGCACCGCACCGGCTCGGGATGCCCCGCGTGGAAGATCCTCGCGCGGGGCCCCCCGTCGTTCAGGGCGAAGCACGTGATGAGACGGGCCAGGTCAACCACGTGGACGAGGGAGAGCAGGGCCCGTCCGCCGTCCCACAACGTGGGAACGGCGGTGAGCAGCCGGGTCAGCGTGGGTACCACCCACTCGTCCCCGGGGCCCAGGATCAGCGCGGGGCGGAGCACCGTGGCACCGGCGGCGAGTGCGTACCCCTCTGCCACCAGCCGGGTTCGGCTCGCAGGGGAGACCGGTGCCGGTGGGACCCCATCAACCGCTATGCCGCGATGGGGGCCCGGGCCGTAGACGGCCGTGGTCGACAGATGCACGATACGCCGGACCCCGTACCGTGAGGCATCGGCCATCAAGGCCCTGGTGCCCTCGATGTTGACGGCCGCACACCGCTCCTCGTCGGAACTCAGTGATGCGGCGAGATGCAGCAGCACGTCAACCCCTTCGCACACACCGCGCACCGTCTCCGGGACCGTCAGGTCCACGGGGCACCACTCATCGATGCCGCCCGGTTCCCGGCGGCTCACCGCCCGCAGGATCAGGTCCCGGCCCCCGGCGTCGTCCCGGCGGCGGCGCTCGAGTTCCCCCAGCACCACCGAGCCGACGAAACCCGTGGGGCCGACCACCGCCACCCGCGGGACCCCCCTCACGCCGCCACGCCGTTGGGCAGGGGCTCGATCCGCAGATGCGACCTGACGTGCTCGGGTGCCAGCCCCGGCAGGAGGTAGCGCCACAGCGAGGCGACGCGCTGGGGAAGGTCCGCCCGATTGGTGGAGATGTGGGAGTGCAACTGGGTCCCGCCGTAGGCGCCGACGAGCATCTGCGCGAACTCCTGTTCGTCGACCTCGGGCAGCAGCTCACCGCGTTCCCGCGCCGAACGCAGGTACAGGAGGAGCTGGTCGGCCCACTCCTGGTACACGGTGTCGTCTCTGACCCCGAACTCCCCCTGTTCCACGGCGAGCCGGACACTCGCCCGTACCAGCACGTTGGTCTGCAGTTCGTGGGCGAGGTAGAAGGTGAGGTCGATCATCCGCTGCAGCCCGAACTCGCCCGGCGGGAACTCCACGAACTCCTGTTGGCTCGCCATGACGGCCTGGGCGAGTTCCTGCTTCGACTTGAAGTGGAAGTACATGGCGCCCTGGGTGACCCCCGCCCGAGCCATGATCTTGCTGATGCTGGCTCCGCTGTACCCCCACTGGTCGAACACCTCTGCGGCGGCATGCAGGATCACCTTCCTCGTCTTCACCGCACGTTCCTGCTTGGGGTCGGCCATCGGATGTCCTCGATCTCTCGACAAAAAAACAGAACGACCTTATTTTATAGAGCAACCTCTCTAACCGGTAGAGCAGGTGACCCGCGTACACGCGCGCACAGGGGAGAGGCATGTTGAGAACCCAAGATGGTTCCGTCACGGTAAGACCGACCCTCACCACCACCGTCGCCAAGGAGTATGTGCACCGCGCCGCTCTGGCCGAGGTGTTCCTCACCGGCTGGAACCGGGTGGCACCCGACTCCTTCGTCGTTACCGCGCAATGGCCCCGAACCCACAGTTTCTACAGTTCGGAGTACGGAACCCACGACCCCCTGCTGCTGTGCGAGACCATCCGACAGTGTGGTCTGCTCCTCACGCACACCGCCTACGACGTCCCCTTCGGCTACCAGATCAGCTGGTCACGCCTGCAGTACTCCGCCAACCCCCGGGCTCTCCACACCGCGCCCACCCCCGCCGAGATCACCCTCCACGTGAAGTGCACGGACGTCCGGTACCACCGGACACTTCCCGCCTCCATGTCCATGCACATGGAGGCGGTGCGCGACGGCTCCCTCCTCTCGATCGCCACCGTCAAGTTCGGCCAACACTCCCCGAACGTGTACCGACGGCTTCGGGGCGGACGGGGCGACGCGGCCAGTGTGTTCTCCACGGCACCGAAACCACCGGACCCGGTGGCACTGGACCTGGTGGGACGCACATGCTCCCGGGACATCGTTCTCTCCCCCACCTCCGAGCACCGGCGATGGAACCTGCGGGTCGACACGACTCACCCCGTCCTCTTCGATCATCCCATCGATCACGTACCCGGCATGTTGCTGTTGGAGTCGATTCGACAGGCCGGCCACGCGCTCGCCCCCTCGAACGGCGCCATGGCCCCCACATCGATGGACGTCTCCTTCAACCGCTACGTGGAGTTCGACTCCCCCTGCTGGATCGAGGCCGAACCGTCCCCTTCCGACAACACGCCGGGCCGCCACCCGATCCGCGTCAACGCCGTGCAGGGTGGCAGCTTCGCCTTCACCGCCTCCGCGGAGATGACGGACGTGAGCAACCTCTGAGCCGAGCGGCACGACCCGGGGACCGAAAAGCACCACACGTCCCCGTGGCCGGCGGCCCCCGACGGTGTCGCCCCCCGGTCACCGACTGAACCGGGGCCCGGAAACCTCTCGACGCCTCCGCATCCCCGGTCGCGGCCGTCCCGGGAACCGCCCCCTCCCGGGAACCGTCGCCCGCCGAGCCCGCCCCTCGACGGGCGACGGTCCGCCCGAAGCCCCGATCGCAGCCGATGACCACGGTTTCGATCGGGTCATGAAATCGAGCGATGGCTTCGTCGTATCTCCCGCAAGGTGACCGCATGAGATCCCGCAAGGAGACGCGCCTTGTCATGAGCTGCCACCAGGCGCTTTTCCAACCGGGACGCCCCTCCGGGGCCGACCGCACCGACCGCGGCATCCTCCCGCCCGAATTCTCCTCCCGCTCCTCCGCGGGACAAAGGCCCGCGCTCCGCCCCCGTACCACCCAACGCGTCAAGGTGCCCATGCGGCTCGTCACCTCCCCGCACTACCGTGACGCGGCCCTGAGCGTCTACATCAAGATCAAGGCGCTGGGACGGCGTCCGGAGGCGTGTACGGCGGGAATCGCCACGCTCGCCTCCTACCTGTACCTGTCGAAGTCCACGGTCGAACGCGCTGTCGCGGAACTACGCGCGGAAGCGGCGGACGGCATCGTCGAACTTCCCCAGAGCTCCCGACGCTCGCTCCCCGGCGGTTACGGCACCACCGCCCGACGACGGGTTCGGCCGATGAGCGCGCAGGAACTGTTCGTCTGGGTCCCCGTGGCCGCCAGTGAGTCCCTGCCTCCCCGGCTCCTCCGCGCCTATGCGGTGATAGCTTTCGCCGTCGCGCAGAAGCTCCCCCTCACCGAGGGCGAACTCGCCGGACACCTCCGGCACCACTCGGGCCGCCGGGCGGGCCTGCCCCTCTCTCCCGCCGCGGCGGGAGAGATCATCGACCGCCTGGCCGCCACGGGGTGGATCACCGTGGTACGTCGGGCAGGGAACCGCGGCCGACACCACTACCTCGTCCACGACGGCCCCGTCAGCCTCCTCACTTCCCCCTCATCCCACCCGGTGTCCCCCATCCCTGATGACGCATCGGGTCACCCGGGTGATGAGGCATCGCTCGCGTACAAGGAAGACACTAGAATTGACCGACCGGATGACGACGGCGCGCTTTTGTCACCCGCCGAAGGCGAGAAGCGGGTAGTAGGGTTCCCGGCTCGATCGGTTGGGCCCCCGCCCCGCCCGGATCGCGGTTGCGGCCCCGCGTTCCGTGGGGGTGGCACCGTGCGACCCGCACCCCCACACACCGTTCATCCGCCGTACACCGGTCCGCGACTGACGTTCAGCTCACGTGTTCACGCGGTGCTCGAACCGGTGCGGTTGCTCCTCGACCGGGTCAACACCTACCTCCTCAGGCGCCTGGGACGGGAAATCGGCCGGCAACTGGATGAGGAAGCCGAGGTCAGCCGACTCCGCCACCGGCTCACCGCACGGTTCGCGGTGACATCCAGGGAGGACATCCGGGATCCCGGCCGATGGCTCCTGGGCGTTGCGCTGCCACGCTGGGGTTGTGCGAACCCAGACTGCGAGTCGGGAATTCTTTGGTCGACTCGGCACCCCTGTCGTGCGTGTGCCGAAACAGCCCTCGACCGCGGTAGGGCCGGCCGTCCCGCCGCCTCCCCTCCCGACGGGCGCACTTCCCCGGGACCGGGCCCGATTGCCCGGGAGCGGGTCCGCGTCCGGGAGCTCCCGCCGGAGGCCGTGCGCAAGCTCGGCAAGCCGGCCACGGACCACGACCGGAGCGAGCAGCGACACCCGAAGCGCCGGGACGACCACCGGGAACAGTCCCGGGCCGCCGCTCCCCGACCGACGCAACCCGAGCCCGAGCCCGGGCCCCCGGCCGCGAAGGCCGAGCCGTCCCGGCCTCCCACGGACGACGCCGTCGCGGTGCTCCGGACCGAACCGGCCGCCGTCGTCCGCACAGCCGGGGAACGCGGGACCCGGGAGGCCTTCCCAACCGCAGCCAAGCTCTGACGGCATCGAGCCGAACAACAACCGGGCGACCGACCCCGCTCCCCGGCCTCGGGAGTGGGACCGGTCGCGTCCCGCCGCGCGGTCCCCACCCGCCCCGCCCTCCTCTCCGTGCCGCCGGCGGCCAGCCTGGTCGCGCAGGAAGCGGCGTTCCTTGTACCGGCGCCATGGCTGCCGCCGGCGGGCGTTGTACGCCGGGTCCTCCCGGCAGGCGTCGAGGAACACCTTCCGGGCGGCGATCACCGCCTCGGCCCGCCTCTCGAAGCGATCGGCGTTGCGCTCGTTCACCCCGGGTCGCCGGTGGCGGTGACGAGGTTCTCCGCTGCGGCGATGACCTTCACGGTGCCGCACAACCGGACCCCGTGCAGTGCGCCGATCAACTCGGCACCGGTCTCCCACACCTGTGAAAGCCGGCCCAGCAGCACCTTGTGCGCCGCCCGCCCGGCATCGCGTCGCAGATGGGACGCGAGGTAGGCGTGGGCGAACGACCGGTTCGCGGCGCCCGGCAGTCGCCGGTACGCCTGCGCCCGGTCTTCCCTGCCGCCCCACCCGGGGGATGCCGGTGGGGCGGTAGCGTCCGATCAGCGCGGCGGCCACCCGGCCGGTGGCCCGGATGCCGGCAGCGGCGACGGCCGGCCTCGTGAAGGTCATGCCCGGTTCCACCACCGGGTGGGAACAGCCGGAGCGGGAATCCCGAACACCCCACCGGGATCGCTCGTGTCCCCTCAGGAAGTGACCCATCAGTCCTCACCGGCTGTTATGCTGAGATTCCATCAGTGATGGCAGGTGAACATATGCGGAGTACGGAGGAGCAGCTGCGGCTCACGGTCGCGGCGCTGTTGTTCGCGACCGGGGAGACGCAGCGGGAGTTGGGGGCGGGGATCGGGCG
>NZ_VKHT01000240.1 GCF_014141535.1 Streptomyces alkaliphilus
AGAGACAGCCGGAGGGGCGGGCGGGGAGGATCGGCTCCGGCGTCGGGTCGGTGTCCACCACCGGGATCAGGTGCTCCCGGGGGGCGGAAACGATGGTTCGGCCCCGGCTTCCGGCGGTCGTCCGGACGGGGACGGAACGCTCCGAACGGCGCTCGGAGGCGTCCCGGACGGTGCGGCCGATGGTCTTCACGGTGCGCATGGCATCCCCCAGATGCGAAACTGTGGCCCGCGGGCGCCGAACTGTGGCCCGGGCCACAGCAAGCACTGCCCGTGACGGGGTCCCACTAATCACGGCGCGTCGCCGCACACGGCGACACGATTGTGGGCTTGATCACAGTCCGGGTGACCGGATGCGCCCCCGTGCGCCGGTACGGGGGGCCTCGGGGACGGAGGGCGGACACGCGGCGTGCACGTCCCGCCCCCGGCTGTTCGCCCGCACCGGCTGCGGGTAGGTTGACCGACTGTGGAGGAACTGGACCGGAACATCGTGGAACTGCTCCTGCGAGACGGTCGCATGAGCTACACCGACCTGGGCAGGGCCACCGGGCTGTCCACCTCCGCCGTCCACCAGCGGGTGCGCCGTCTCGAGCAGCGCGGGGTGATCCGCGGCTACGCCGCCGTCGTGGACCCCGACGCGCTGGGGTTGCCGCTGACGGCCTTCATCTCGGTCAAGCCCTTCGACCCCAGCGCGCCCGACGACATCGCCGACCGGCTCGCGGGGGTACCCGAGATCGAGGCCTGCCACAGCGTCGCCGGCGAGGAGAACTACATCCTCAAGGTCCGGGTCGCCGGCCCGGCCGAGTTGGAACACCTGCTGGCCCGGGTCCGTTCGCTGGCAGGCGTCTCCACCCGGACCACCGTGGTCCTCTCCACCCCCTACGAGGCCCGCCCGCCACGGGTGTGAGTCGGCCGCCGCCGCGACCCCGGCCACCGACCCGTGCGGGGTCCGGGCGAAACTGATCGACATGAGTCGGCGCACCACACCCGAAGAGCCCGGATCCCCCGCTCCCGAACCGGGGGCCCCGCCCCGCACCGTGCTGCTGCGCGGCGGCACCGTCCACACCCCGGCCGATCCCTTCGCCACCGCCATGGTGGTGCGCGGCGACACCGTCGCCTGGGTCGGGGCCGAGGGCGCCGCCGACTCCTTCACGGAGATCGCCGACGAGGTCGTCGACCTGCGGGGGGCCCTGGTCACCCCGGCCTTCGTGGACGCCCACGTGCACGCCACCGCCACCGGGCTGGCCCTCACCGGCCTGGACCTGTCCGGTGCCCGGGACGCGGAGGACCTGCTGCGGCGGGTCCGGGAGCACGCCCACCGCCTTCCCGCCGACGAGGTCGTCCTCGGCCACGGCTGGGACACCGCCGGATGGTCCGACCCCCGGCCGCCGGGCCGGGACCGCCTGGACGAGGCGGCGGGAGGGCGGCCCGCCTACCTCACCCGGGTGGACGTCCACTCCGCCCTGGTCTCCACCGCCCTGGTGGACCGGCTCCCCGGCGTCACCGGCCAACCGGGCTTCGACGCCGACGGCCCCCTCACCGACGCCGCCCACCACGCCGTGCGCCGGGCGGCCCACGGTTCCATCGGGCCCACCGTGCGCCGGGCGGCCCAGCGCGCCGCCCTCCGGCACGCCGCGGAACTGGGCATCGGCGGCCTGCACGAGTGCGCCGGTCCCGAGATCTCCTCGGTGGAGGACCTCACCGACCTGTTCCGCCTGGCGGCCGAGGACCCGGCCCCGCGGGTGCACGGCTATTGGGCCGAGGCGGTCACCGAACCGGACGCCGCGGTGGCGATCCGGGAACTCGGGGCCGCGGGCGCCGCCGGAGACCTGTTCGTCGACGGTTCCCTGGGCTCGCACACCGCGCTGTTGGAGGCCCCCTACGAGGACGCCCCGCACCGCCACGGCACCGCCCACCTCGACGTCGCGGCGGTCGCCGATCACGTGACCGCCTGCACCCTGGCCGGGGTGCAGGCCGGCTTCCACGCCATCGGAGACGTGGCGGTCGCCACCGTGCTCGAGGGCGTACGGACGGCCGCCGGGCGGGTGGGCGTCGACCGGGTCCGGGCCCTGCGACACCGGGTCGAGCATGCCGAGATGCTCACCGCCGACACCGTGGCGGCCTTCGCCGACCTGGCCCTGACCGCCTCGGTGCAACCGGCCTTCGACGCGGCCTGGGGAGGTCCGGACGGCATGTACGCGACGCGGCTGGGCCGCGAGCGCGCCGCCGGTCTCAACCCCTTCGCGGCGCTCCTGCGGGCCGGCGTGCCCCTCGCCCTGGGCTCCGACGCCCCCGTGACGCCGCTGGACCCCTGGGGAGCGCTGCGGGCCGCCGCCCACCACCGGAACCCGGCCCACCGGATCTCCGTCCGGGCCGCCTTCGCCGCCCACACCCGGGGTGGTTGGCGGGCCCTGGGGCGCGACGACGGCGGGGTGCTGGTGCCCGGGGCCCCGGCCGACTACGCCGTGTGGCGGGTGGGCGAGCTGGTGGTGCAGGCCCCCGACGACCGGGTCGCCCGCTGGTCCACCGACCCGCGTTCCGCCACTCCCGGCCTTCCGGATCTCTCACCCGGTGAACCCTCTCCGGTGTGCCTGCGCACGGTGGTCGCCGGGCGGGTGATCCACACGGCGGGCTGATCGCGTCCCCCTCAAGCGCCCCACAGCGGCGGCGCGTTCGGAGTCCGACGCCGTTTCCGCCGGCCCGAACGGGTGATTCATCGGTACCCGGCCGGTGCCCGGCGCGCCCGCTCGGTTCGGGGCCTCCGGGCCCGCCCGGCTGCCCGACACGCCGGTGGTTTCCCCCATCGTGCGTCCCCGACCTGCGAGTTCATGAGATCTTCGCAGGTCGCGGGCGTGTTGACAGCCGGTTGGAGCCGAGAGGTAGGTTCGGCCGCGTCCACCACGGGACGTACCGGTCGGTGTGCCCGGGCGCCCGCCGAAAGCCGTCGGATCACAGGGTGACGGGTCACCACGACCCCCACCGGGAGCCAGGTCCGGTATCGGCGCGGGCGGGCGCCGGGCCCCACCCTCCGGGCGGGTGCGACCCGGGTGGGGTCCGGTGCTCAACAGACAACGGCCCCGGGGTGCCGCAGCCAGCGACCCCGGGGATCGGCCCGAAGAGCATCGGACCCCGCCCGCCGCCCGGCGGGCTGTCATCCGGCATCGCCTCCCCGACCGGCCCCAGACGGGGCGGGACGCGGTACGGTCGATCACCGAACCGTCTTGTCTCCCGTGAGGACCACGCCCATGCCGGCCGGCCACCCGACCGCCCCCGTCGCCGACGACGACCGCGCCGGGCGCGCTCCCGGCGCCGGTGACCGGCCCGCGGCGGAAACCGGCGCCCCCGCCGATACCGCCCGGCCCGCCGCTCCGTCGGACGTCGTGACGGCGGACTCCGGGACCCCCGGCTCCCCGCGGTGGGGGCGGATACGGGCGGCGCTGCCCGGCGCGATGGCCCGTGCCGCCGTCGCCGTCCCGGCCGGCGCGGGCCTCGCCCTCGCCTTCCCGCCCTACGGGTGGTGGCCGCTGTCGGTGCTCGCGGTCGCGGCGCTGAGCCTGCTGGTCCGGGGCTCCGGAGCCCGCGGGGGCGCCCTGCTCGGTTTCTGCTTCGGCCTGCCCTTCTTCGTGGTGCTGCTGAAGTGGCTCCACGTCATCGGCTGGGACGCGGTCCTGGGCCTGGCGTTCCTGCAGGCGCTCTTCCTCGCGGCACTGGGCGCCGGGCTGGCCGGCGTCTCCCGCCTTTCGTGGTGGCCGGTGTGGACGGCCTGCCTGTGGGTCGCCCAGGAGTGGGCCCGCGACCGGATCCCGCTGGGTGGCTTCCCCTGGGGGCGATTGGCCTTCGCCAACACCTCCACCCCCTTCACCCCGCTCGCCGCGCTGGGCGGGGCGCCCCTGGTGACCTTCGCGGTGGCACTCACCGGCGCCCTGCTGGCCCTCGTCCTCCTCCGCCTCGGCACGGTCCTCCGGGCACGTGGTCGGATGTCCGCCCCGGTGATCGCCCCCCGGGGCGGTCGGCGGCCCGTGCCGCCCCTCGCCGGCGCCGCCCTGGCCCTCCTGGCGGCCGGCGGCACCCTCATGGTCGGGCGGACGGTCCCCGTGCCCACCGAGCCGGCCGAGACGGTGCGCATCGCCGTGGTGCAGGGCAACGTCCAGCAGCCCGGCATGGACTTCCTCGGTCGGCCGATGCTGATCCTCAACAACCACGTGGAGGCCACCCTCGACCTGGCCCGGGACGTCCGCGAGGGGCGCGTCGACGCTCCCGACCTGGTGATCTGGCCGGAGAACGCCTCCGACCTCGACCCCCACCGTCACCCGCAGGCACGCGCCGCCATCGACCGGGCCGCCCGCGCGATCGGTGTGCCGATCCTGGTCGGAGCCCTGGTGGACCACCCGACCGAAGAGGGGTACGTGGAGAACCAGGGCATCGTCTGGGACCCGGTGACCGGTCCGGGCGACTCCTACACCAAACAGCACCCCGTCCCCTTCGGCGAATACGTTCCCTTCCGCGCCCAGCTGAGCAAGGTGATCACCCGGCTCGAACGGGTGCCCCGTGATTTCTGGCCCGGGGAGGAGACCGGCGTCCTCGACGTCGGGCCCGCCCGGCTCGGGGACGTCATCTGCTTCGAGGTGGCCTACGACGGCATAGTCCGCGACACCGTCAACGCCGGGGCCCGCGCCCTGGTGATCCAGACGAACAACGCGACCTACGGCCACACCGGGCAACCCGAGCAGCAACTGGCCATGTCGGAGCTGCGGGCCGTCGAACACGGCCGGGCGATCGTCACCGCCGCCACCAGTGGCATCAGCGCCATCGTCGCCCCGGACGGCACCATCGTGCAGCGCACCGAGGAGTTCACCCGGGAGGTGCTGGTGGGGGAGCTCCCGTTGCGCGACGAGCGCACCGTCGCCGACCGGGTGGGCGCCGCGCCCGAATGGGGGTTGGCGCTGCTCGGTCTGGTGGTGTGGGGAGGAGCCCGCCTGCGTGACCGGCGGGCCGGGGGAGCGGGCACGGCGGCCGGCGCCGGCGACCCCGCCCCGACGCACGGCGAACGGCCCCGGGACGTCGCGGCGTGAGCGGCCCGTGCGCGTCCGGCACCGGAGAGGACCCCCGGGAACCGGCGGAGTCGGTGGGGCCCGTGCTGGTGGTGATCCCCACCTACAACGAAGCGGCCAACCTCCCGCCGCTGGTCGAGCGGCTCCGCCGGGAGGTACCGGAGGCCGATGTCCTGGTGGTCGACGACGACAGTCCCGACGGCACGGGGCGGGTGGCCGACCGTCTGGCCGCCGCCGACCCCGCCGTCCACGTGTTGCACCGGGCGGGCAAGGACGGCCTGGGCGCCGCCTATCTGGACGGCTTCCGTTGGGGTCTGGAGCGCTCCTACCGGGCCCTGGTGCAGATGGACGGGGACGGCTCGCACCTCCCCGAGCAACTTCCCCGGCTGCTCACCGCGCTGGGCCGGGCCGACCTGGTCATCGGGTCCCGCTGGGTGCCCGGCGGTCGCATCGTGCGCTGGCCACGCCGCCGCCAGCTCCTCTCGCGCGGTGGCAGCGGCTACTCCCGGCTGCTGCTCGACCTGCCGCTGCGCGATGTCACCAGCGGGTACCGGGCGCTGCGTCGGAGCGCACTGACCCCGGAACTGATGGCGGATGTTGCGGCGCGGGGCTACTGCTTCCAGGTCGACCTCGCCCATCGGGCGGTGCGGGCGGGACTGCGGGTGGTGGAGGTGCCCATCACCTTCGTGGAGCGCACCACCGGGGACAGCAAGATGAGCCGGGAGATCGTGGCCGAGGCCCTGTGGCGGGTCACGGCCTGGGGCATCGCCTCCCGTTTCCGCACACTGACCCGGCGCGGGCACACTTGAGTCATGACCTCCGCCACTCCGCAACCGCGTGACCCCCGTGCCCGTCGTTCCGTTC
>NZ_VKHT01000241.1 GCF_014141535.1 Streptomyces alkaliphilus
GGGTTACGGGAGGGGCGGTGGGCAGGTGCCCCGGGCCGCCCGTCGCGCCCTCGGCCCGTCGGCGGGCCCCGACGGGAGATCACGGGGAGCGTGCGGGACACTGGAACACGTGACTCGGATCGTGATCATCGGTGGTGGACCCGGCGGCTACGAGGCGGCCCTGGTGGCGGCGCAACTCGGGGCGGAGGTGACCGTTGTCGACCGGGACGGCCTCGGTGGGGCGTCCGTCCTCACCGACTGCGTCCCCTCCAAGACCCTGATCGCGACCGCGGAGGTCATGACGACCTTCGACTCCTCCCACGCCGAGCTGGGCATCATGCTCGACGGCGAGCGCGAGGCGGGCGCCACCGACGGGACTCCGCGCCGCATGATCGGCGCCGACCTGGGCAAGGTCAACCGCCGCGTCAAGCGGCTGGCACTGGCGCAGTCCCACGACATCACCGCCTCCGTCACCCGCGCCGGGGTCCGCGTGCTGCGCGGGCGCGGGCGGCTGGGACCGGAGCAGGCCCCCGACGGCTCGCGTCGGGTCACGGTCATCGACGCCGAGGGTGAGAGCAGGGAGCTGGTCGCCGACGCCGTTCTGATCGCCACCGGCGGCCACCCCCGCGAGCTGGCCGACGCCCGCCCGGACGGGGAGCGCATCCTCAACTGGACGCAGGTCTACGACATGGAGGAGCTTCCCGCGGAGCTGATCGTGGTCGGTTCCGGTGTGACCGGCGCCGAGTTCGCCGGCGCCTATCAGGCGCTCGGTTCACGGGTCACCCTCGTCTCCTCCCGGGATCGTGTGCTGCCGGGCGAGGACCCGGACGCCGCCGCCGTGCTGGAGGACGTCTTCCGCCGGCGGGGGATGAACGTGATGGCCCGTTCCCGGGCCGCCGCCGCCAAGCGCGTCTCCGACGAAGGCGGCGAGCGGGTCGAGGTCACCCTCTCCGACGGCCGCACCATCTCCGGCACCCACTGCCTGATGGCGGTCGGCGCCGTCCCCAACACCGCGGACATGGGGTTGGAGGAGGCCGGTGTCCGGCTGAGGGATTCGGGGCACATCGTCACCGACCGGGTCTCGCGCACCACCGCGCCGGGGGTGTACGCGGCGGGTGACTGCACCGGCGTCCTCGCCCTCGCCTCGGTGGCCGCGATGCAGGGCCGGATCGCGATGTACCACTTCCTCGGGGACGTGGTGGCGCCGCTGGACCTCACCACGGTCTCCGCCAACATCTTCACCGACCCGGAGATCGCCACCGTCGGTCGCACCCAGGCGGACGTGGACGAGGGGCGGATCGACGCCCGGGTGGTGAAGCTGCCGCTGCTGCGCAACGCCCGGGCCAAGATGCAGGGCATCCGCGACGGTTTCGTGAAGCTGATCTGTCGTCGGGGCACGGGGATCGTCGTCGGTGGTGTGGTCGTCGCCCCCCGTGCGAGTGAACTCATCCATCCGATTTCGGTCGCGGTGGACAACGGTTTGACCGTCGATCAGATCGCAAAGGCGTTCACGGTGTACCCGTCGCTTTCGGGTTCGATCGCCGAGGCGGCCCGGCAGTTGCAGGCCCGGCACCGGGCCGGGGACCACTGACGACGCAGGTCGAACCCGTCGCGGACGCGCTCCGCGACGGGTTCGGGCCCGGGCTCATACCACGAAACGGTGATCCCGGGGACCGGGATCGTCGAATTGCCGGAAGCACCTGAAAAGGCACGCTCTTTGGCGTTACTGTCGGTCCTGTGTTCGCTGCAGAACGTCGTCAGATGATTCTTGAAATGGTGCGCGCCAACGGAGCCGTGTCGCTCCGGGAGTTGGCCCGTGTCGTCCAGACCTCGGAGGTCACCGTCCGCCGGGACGTGCGCGCCCTGGAGGCGGAGGGCCTGCTCGACCGCAGACACGGTGGTGCCGTACTGCCGGGAGGCATCGGCCGGGAGGCGGGCTTCCCGCAACGCTCCCCGGCCGCGAGCCCGGAGAAGACCGCCATCGCCGAGTA
The DNA here is from genome assembly GCF_014141535.1 of Streptomyces alkaliphilus. Taxonomy (GTDB): domain Bacteria; phylum Actinomycetota; class Actinomycetes; order Streptomycetales; family Streptomycetaceae; genus Streptomyces; species Streptomyces alkaliphilus. Next base: position 1,971 of record NZ_VKHT01000241.1, read on the forward strand.
CGCCGCGGGGCTGGTCGGTGAGGGCGAGGCGATCGTGGTCGGCGCCGGGGTCACCACCCAGGAGCTGGCCCGGCGGCTGGCCCGGATCCCCGGGCTGACCGTGGTCACCAACTCCCTGTTGGTCGCCCAGGCGCTGGCCCACGCCAACCGGGTGGAGGTGGTGATGACCGGCGGCACGCTGCGGGGATCCTCCTACGCGCTGGTGGGCAGTGGGGCCGAGCAGTCCCTCCAGGGGCTGAGGGTCTCCCGGGCCTTCATCTCCGGTACCGGCCTGACCGCCGAACGGGGCCTGTCCACCTCCAACATGCTCTCCGCCAGCGTGGATCGGGCACTCGTGCAGGCGGCCGCCGAGGTCGTCGTCCTCGCCGATCACGACAAGCTCGGCACCGACACCATGTTCCAGACCGTGCCGACCGAGCTGATCTCCCATCTGATCACCGACCAGGTGCCTCCGGAGAAGGGGCGCGCGGCGGCCGAGCTGGAGGCGCTGGCCGACCACGGGGTGCGGATCTCCGTGGCCGGACCGAGCGAACCGGCCCGCGGGATCGTGCCCGGCCGCCCCCGGGTTCGCACCGGCCACCGGCCGGTGGAGCGTCACCCGGACCGACACGGGGAGCGGCACGGCGACCGCCACGGCACCGGGGACGGACTGACCGTGCCCCAGCCCCGGACGGCCGCGGTGGGGACCTCCCTGACCGCCGGCCCCCTCCGTCGCCCCGGCGGCGCCTGATCCCGCTCCGTGCCGCCGCGGATCCGGGCGGCAGTGACGACCGTCCGGCGGGGAACGCACCGGGGGCCGGGACCCGTGGGGGTCCCGGCCCGGTGGGATCGCGGGGGCGTCCGCCTCGGGGCCCGGATCGGTGTCCGGACCCCGGTGTGCCCGCGGCTCAGTCCTTGATGTCGCAGATGGTGGCACCGGAGGACAGCGAGGTGCCGACCTCGGCCTTCAGGTTGGTGACGGTGCCGGCCTTGTGGGCGTTGATGGGCTGCTCCATCTTCATCGCCTCCAGGACCACGACCAGCTCACCGGCCTCGACCTGCTGACCCTCCTCGACCGCGACCTTGACCAGGGTGCCCTGCATGGGGGAGGTCAACGAGTCGCCGGAGACGGCCGAGGCACCGGCCCGCCCGGCACGGCGCCGGGTGGGCTTGGCGCCCCCGGCCACCGCGGCGCGGGCCAGCGGCATGGCGAGCGTGGCGGGCAGCGAGACCTCCAGGCGCTTGCCGCCGACCTCGACGACCACCGTCTCGCGCGGGGTGCTCTCCTCGCCCTCCTCGGCGCCACCGGTCGGCGTCCAGGGGGCGATGGTGTTGTCGAACTCGGTCTCGATCCACCGGGTGTGGACGGTGAACGGCTCGGCGGAACCGTGGACCTCGGGGGCGAAGGCGGGGTCGGTGACCACGGCGCGGTGGAAGGGCAGCGCGGTGGCCATGCCCTCGACGCGGAACTCGCCCAGTGCCCGGGCCGCCCGCTGGAGGGCCTGTTCGCGGGTGGCGCCCGTGATGATCAGCTTGGCCAGCAGGGAGTCCCAGGCCGGACCGATCACCGAGCCGGACTCCACGCCGGTGTCCAGGCGCACGCCCGGCCCGGTCGGCGCCACGAACTCGCTCACCGTGCCGGGGGCGGGCAGGAAGTTGCGCCCCGGGTCCTCGCCGTTGATCCGGAACTCGATCGAGTGGCCGCGCAGGGAGGGGTCGTCATAGCCCAGCGTCTCGCCGTCGGCGATCCGCAACTGTTCGCGCACCAGGTCGATGCCGGTGATCTCCTCGGTGACCGGGTGCTCGACCTGCAGACGGGTGTTGACCTCCAGGAAGGAGATCGTGCCGTCGACGGCCACCAGGAACTCACAGGTACCGGCGCCCACGTAACCGGCTTCCCTCAGGATGGCCTTGGACGCGCGGTACAACTCGGCGTTCTGCTCGGCGGTCAGGAACGGCGCGGGGGCCTCCTCGACCAGCTTCTGGTGGCGGCGCTGCAGGGAGCAGTCCCGGGTGGAGACGACCACCACGTTGCCGTGGGTGTCGGCCAGGCACTGGGTCTCCACGTGCCGGGGTCGGTCCAGGTAGCGCTCCACGAAGCACTCGCCGCGACCGAAGGCGGCCACCGCCTCGCGCACCGCCGAGTCGTACAGTTCGCCGACCTCCTCCAGCGAACGGGCCACCTTCAGCCCTCGTCCGCCGCCGCCGAAGGCCGCCTTGATGGCGATGGGCAGCCCGTGCTCCCTCGCGAAGGCCACCACCTCCTCCGCGCCGGAGACCGGGTCGGGCGTGCCGGCCACCAGCGGCGCGCCTGCGCGCTGGGCGATGTGCCGGGCGGCGACCTTGTCGCCGAGGTCCCGGATGGCCTGCGGGGGCGGGCCGATCCAGGTCAGTCCGGCGTCGATCACCGCCTGCGCGAACTCGGCGTTTTCCGACAGGAAACCGTAGCCGGGGTGCACGGCGTCCGCGCCGGCGTCCGCCGCCGCCCGCAGTACCTTGCTCTGGTCCAGATAGCTGGCCGCCGGGGTGTCACCGCCCAGGGCGAACGCCTCGTCCGCGACGCGCACGTGCAGCGCGTCCCGGTCGGGCTCGGCGTACACGGCCACACTCGCGATGCCGGCATCCCGGCACGCACGGGCGACTCGAACGGCGATTTCGCCACGGTTGGCGATGAGCACCTTGCGCACGATGGCTCCCTCCTTGGAACAAGCCGAGTTTAGGTACCGGCCACACCCGGCGCCGAGGCGCTCATGGAGGTGACCTTGCCCACACGGATGGTGAACACCCGCCGGTACACGGGCCGGGAACCCCATCCCACCACGGTAAGTCGCGTAGTTGCGTCCTTCCGGAGAGGGAATCGGGCACCGTCTGTGGTGGATCTCTCGCCCCGGGCCGGGGCGTGAACACCCACCGAAGTTGTAAGGAAACTACAAATCGGCACGGGATTATTTTTTTGCGTACCGGGTGAGGCCGCCACCCCCGGAAGGGACGTTCATCCGATCGTCACACCGTTGTTTCCCCCGGTCGTCCGCGCTCCGACCTCCGGCGGGGCCGTGCCCGGCTCCGAATCGGGGATCGAACCCGTTCCCGCAACCCGGGCTCAGCCCTTCCACAGAGAGGTCACACCGACCCCCAGGGCCCCCAGCAGGCGACGCAACAGCGGCATGGACAGCCCGATCACGTTCCCCGGGTCCCCGTCGACACCCTCCACGAATGGCGCCCCGAGGCCGTCCAGGGTGAACGCCCCCGCCACGTGCAGGGGTTCACCGGTCGCCACATAGGCCGCGATCTCCGCGTCGTCCGGCTCGCCGAACCGCACCACGGTCGACCCGACCGCCGACACCCGCTCACCCGACGCGGTGTCGATGACGCAGTGGCCCGTGAGCAGCACCCCCGAACGCCCCCGCATCGCCTTCCACCGGGCGATGGCGGCGGACGCGTCGGCGGGCTTGCCCCGGGCGACACCGTCGAACTCCAGCACCGAGTCGCAGCCGATCACCAGCGCGTCGGCGGCCTCCGGACGGGCGGCCACCGCCGCCGCCTTGGCCTCGGCCAACACCAGGGCCAACGCCTGCGGTGTCGGTGCCTCCACGGCTTCTTCGTCCACCCCGCTGACGATCACCTCGGGGTCGAGTCCCGCCCGCCGCAACAGGGACAGCCGGGCGGGGGAACGGGAGGCCAGCACGAGGCGGCGGCCGGAACGCGGCGACGCGGGGGAATCCATGGCCGTCAGCGTAGTGCGGAGGCCGCCCCGCCCGCGCCCGTCCGAAGGGACCGGGACCCGCACGAGGGCATGAGGGAAGGCCGGTGGGGACTGTAAATCGTTCGGTGTAACTCCCGATCAAGGAAGATGCACTGATGACGAGTGAGAACGTGACCGAGGTCGAGGCCGTCGAGCCGTCTGGGCCGGAGCTGGCGGGGGCGGTGGATGACCGGC
>NZ_VKHT01000242.1 GCF_014141535.1 Streptomyces alkaliphilus
GGGCTGCGGGGATCGGGAAGCATGTTGGCCGCGGGCGCGAGTCCGACTCGTGGACGTGATGGTGGTGTCGACGTGTTCAACGACACCGCAGCGATTTCGAACGCATGCGCTTTCGGACGGGTTTTCTTTCCCGGGTTGAGCGGTTCTCCAAAGATGCACGCTGCACCGCCCCTTGCCACGTAAGAGCGCCCAGTCGGGGCGGATTGGCCGAAACGCCGATGGTCGGGCGCCGCAGCCGTACGCGGGTGGCGGAAGCTCGCGATCGATGTGCTCAGTCGCCTTCGACAGTGATGTCGAGTTCGGTCACCAGAGCCCGGGTGAGGTCGTGCTGCTGGCCCGGGCCGATGCGGACCCTGACGAAGTGGGTGACCCCGCGCACGGTGGAGAGGTCGTTGCCGCGCAGGTCGGTGTTCCGGTAACGGCCGGGACCGAATGAGGTGAGGCGGAGCCCGCACTTGGAGAAGACAACGTGGGAGAGGTCGCAGTGGGTAAAGGTGGCCTCGGTGAGCACGCAGCCGGCGAACGCGACGGGACCGGTGGCGCGGACCTTGGTGAACGTCGCGTAGTCGAGTCGGCAGTTCTCGAAGAGGACGTTGTGCAGGACCAGGCCGTTCAGCGCGGCGCCAAGCAGCTTGGTATTCCGGATGACGACACGGGTCAGCTTGCTCTCATCCCAGCGCGCCGCGCGGAGATCGCTGCCGGTGATCTCCACGCCATGCAGGTTCAGGGTCTCGAAGCCGACGTGCTGGGCGCGGATGTCGTGGATGCGGCCGGTGACGAGCCGCGTGTCGGAGAGGTCGAGTGAGCGGAGGTCCGCGTCGCCGAACGCAAAGTCCTGGACGGCACCCCGTGGGTTGTCCAAGGTGTCGATACCTGTGAGGTGGAGGCCCGACTCTTCCAGGTCGGGCAGGGTGATGGTGGCGGTGCCGAAGGTATGGGTGCTCATGGACACTCCTTGCTCTGCTCCCGGGCGGCCGGTCGTAGGGCCGCCCGGCGTCAGCGGGGCCCGGGACTTCTCGCTCCGGTGGAGACCTGTCAGAGGCCGGCCGCACAGGTCCTGGTGCCTGTCGGGTCGGCGCGCGGGCGGGGGCAGTGGCCGGAGCGTCAGCGCGCCCCCTGACTGCGGCCGTGGCCGCTCACCTCGGAACCCGGGGGCAAGGGCTGGGCAACAGTGACACGCAGCGTCATGACCGCGTGGTCGGTCAGACCCTCTTCGCGGGCCTGGTGGTGATAGTCGCAGGCGAGGACACGGTCGGCATGGCGGGTGGAGACGAAGAGGTGGTCGAAGCGGAAGCCGGTGCCGCTGCGCCCGTGCCAGGAGTGGGCGATCTTGTCGGGGTGCAGGTGGCGGAAGGCGTCGGTGAGGCCGGAGGCCTGGAAGGAGTCGTAGAAGGCGTACTCCCAGGCGCCGAAGACCTTGTGCGGGGGCTGGTGGCCGCGTTCGATGACGTTGAGGTCCCCGGCCACGATGACGGGCATGTCCGGGAAGGCGGCGGTGAGCTTCGGCAGGGCCTCGGTGACCGCCTCCTGGAAGGCGCGTTTGGCGACGTTGCGGCGCTCCTTGGGGCCGCGGGAGGGGACGTACAGGCCGAGGACGCCGATGTCATGGCCTCCGATCATGACCCTGGCGGCAGGTGCGCGGTGGGGCGTGAGGGCGACAGGACTCTGCACCGGGTGGGCGTCGGTGGTGCGGCAGGCGATCACCGTGCGGTAGTCGGGGTCCGCCGGCTGCGGGGCGATCACGGTGGCGTACCCGCGCTCGGCGAGCGCGGCGACGAGAGCGTCACTGCCACGGGTGGAGGACACCTCGGTGAAGACGGCGATGTCCGCGTTCTCCCGGGCGGCGACCCAGGCGGCCTGGCGGCGGGAACGGTCCGGGGAGGCGTGCTGGGCGTTGAACAGCAGCAGCCGTACGGCGTCATCAGCCGGCTGGTGCGCGGATTCGTCCGGGGTGATCAGGGAGAGCTGCTCGGTGGGGGTACTCATCGACCGGCGCCCTTCTCGTGGGGTACCTCGCGGCGGGCTTCCGGGGCCGACCCGAACCGGCCGGTCGCGTAGCGACCGAGAAGGCGCAGGCTGCGGTTGATGACGGCCGGTTCCTCGGAGAGGTTGATCCGCAGAAGTTGGCCATCGGGGTACAGCGCTTCCCAGGCTGTGGAGGTGCCGCCGTGGACGACCGTCGGGTTGAGGTGCAGTCCGAACCGTCCACACCGGGCGACCCACTGGAGGAAGTCATCCTGGGGCGCTCGGAGTTCTGCGAAGGCGGAGTAGCCGGTGGCAGGCTCCACGCCGGTGATGGGCTTGAGCGGCGATCGGGGGTCTTCAAGCGCAAGCGCGTTGCGGCGGAAGCGTTCGCTCATGCCGGTCAGGTGGTCACGGACGCGGCGGTAGGTCTCCTCCTCGGGAAGCGCGGGGAGGTTGGCGCGGTGAGCGCAGTCCCGGGCGATCTGGACCAACTTGCCGGTCTGCTCACTGGGAGCGTCCGCGACGGCGAGGAGAGAGACGTAGACGAGCATGGCGATCTCGCCGACGGGGTCGCCGGTCATGGCCATCCGCTCGAACCGGTCGCGGCCAAGGTGGCCCAGCAGTGCCTTGTTCCTTGTGACGACGATGGCGGCGCGAAGGCCGGGTAGAGAGAGATCCTTCGAAGCGGTGAGGATCAGGGCAGCGGTCTCCAGATCGAGGCCATGGACACGGTCGCGGAGTATCGCGGCCGGTTGTGAGCCTTCGGCGCCGATCTGGAAAGGGATGTCGAGGAGGGTGAAGTCCGGCCTGGTCTGCGCCGGCGGGACGTGGCGGGCGCCGGTGACGCCGTTGGGGAGGACTTCGACGAGACAGGTGCGCGGTGTGGGGGCCGTCCCGGTGTGGTGGAGTGCGCCGTCGTGCCGGTAGTAGGCGGTGACGGGGGTTCCCCAGCGGACGGCGGACTGGTCGAAGGCGTAGTAGTTCGGCAGGGGCAGGACGAGGCCGTGGCCGGTTTCGGCGAGGTGGGCGATGGTGAGGTTGATGGCTTCGGTGCCGCCCCGGGTGAAGAAGATGTCCGAGGCGTCCAGGTGCATGTCCAGGTGGTCGCCGAGGAGTTCGGCCATCACTCCGCGGGTGCCGGTCGGGCGGCTTCCTGCGTACGCGGAGAGGGTCCCGTCGCGAATGAAGCGGTCCAGCAGCGCGGAGAGGTAGCGGGCGAGGTCCGGGGAGGCCGGGAAGCGGTTGCAGCCCTCCCCGAGCTCGAGTGTCGTCTCGGGGGCCGAGTCCGCGCCATCACGCAGGGCGGCGAAGGCGGCGAGGCAGTCGGCCTGCGCGGGTGCGGGGGCGGTGTCGTCCACGGTGGCTCCGGTGCGCCATGGACCGGGGCGCTGCCGGGCTTCCGCGGTGCGGACGTCGGCGAGGTTACCGGATTGGCAGTGCTCCGGGGGCGATTGCCTCCACCGGGGGAACTTCGTGCAGGGCCGGGTGGCGCCGGTTCCGGATGGGGCTGAGCGTCAGGAGGATGCCGGCGGCTGCTTCGAGGTCGGGTGTGTCGGTGTGCTGGTTGCGACGGACCCAGATGGCGTCGATGCCGGCGCCCCGGGCTCCGGCGGCGTCCGCCCGGGGGTTGTCGCCGATCATGACGAGGCGGTGTGCGACGCCGGCGGCTTCCCGGGCGAGGTGGAACGCCCGGGTGTGAGGTTTCTCGTAGCCGCTCGCGGCCGAGTTGATCACCGCCCGGAACCGGCTGTCGATTCCGAGCGCGGACAGGATCGCGGGGAGTTCGGGGACGTGATTGGACAAGAGCACGTGCTGCCAGCCGTGCGAGGTGAGCCGGTCGAGGACGCGCAGGGCCTGTGGGTAGAGGCTCCAGGCGGCTGAGTCGGTGTAGGCGGCGCGGGTGGCCTCCGCCGCGGCCCGGGGACGGTCGAGGCCGAGGCGGGTGAGTGCCTTGGTGATGACGGAGGTGATGTGGTCCCACCAGGCGTCGGGGGCGTTCAGGTGGGTGTGGGGGTCGTGCGCGGCGTGCCAGGGGAAGCCCGTGGCGAGCGCCTCGAACATTTCGGGGAACGTCCGGTCGTGGCCGGGCTGCTGGAGGTCCAGGACCTCGAGGAGGCACTCCGCCCAGGTTCCGCGGCGGCGATGGCCGAGCGTCCCGTCGAAGTCCCATATCGCCACCTTGGAAGTCACCACAGGTCCAGCGCTTCCAGGACGTGCGCGGCCGTGGGCAGCGGCGAAGTGGGGGTGGTGGTGAGAAGGTCGTCGGGGAGCGCGGTCTTGGTGTCGAGCTTGATCATCTCGCGCCAGCACAGGACCTGCTGCCACTGCGCCGTCCAGGCCGGGCGCAGTTCGTCGGCGGGGATGTTCTCCAGCCGCCGCCCGGCGGCCAAGAGCCGGGCGGCGGTCTTGGGGCCGATGCCTCGAACGCCGCCGATGTTGTCCGCGGGGTCGCCCATCAGGGCGCGGAAGTCCGGCCACTGCTCGGCGAGGACTCCGTAGCGGGGGAGGATGTGCTTGCCCGTGGTGTAGCGGCGCTCCACGGCGAAGCCGGTGTTCAGCAGGCGCACGCCGGGGTCGGTCAGGAGCTGGATGTAGTCCTTGTCGGTGGTCATGATGTCGACTGCGCGGCCTTCGGCGCGGGCGCGGATGGCCAGGGTGGCGATGACGTCGTCCGCCTCGCAGCCGTCCTGCTCGATCCACCGGACGCCCGTGCGGTCGAGGGCGGTCTTGACCAAGGCGAGGGACTCGATCAGGCCGGGTTCGGGTGCGGGCCGCTGGGCCTTGTAGTCGCTGTCCTGTCCCGCGCGGGCCTGCGAACCGTTCTCGGAGTCGAAGACCACGAAGATCTCGAACCCGGGGGCGTGCTGTATCTGTGCCTTGCGCAGGAGCGCGGTGAAGCCGAAGACGCCGGTGCGGTCGGAGGTCTTGTCGCGGCTGGTGATGCGGGCGGCGAACCCGTACCAGGCGCGGTGGAGGAGGTAGTGGCCGTCGACGAGCAACAGGGATGCGGTCATGGCGTGGCCTCCAGGGGGTGGTGCGTGCTGGTGGGTGCCTGTGACCGCGGCGTACGGGCATCCGTTGCCGGATGACCGTGGAGTCTAGTCACGAGGATGGTGGAGGGCTGCCAGAACGTGGCCAGCAGGGCCGCGAGGTGTTCGGCGGCGTTGCGTTCGGCGACGACTCTGCCGTGCGCGGCGATACGGAGCCGGGTGCGTTCGTCGCTGGTCAGGGTGAGTGCCCGGCGCAGGCCGGCGGTCAGGGCTCCGGGCGCGGGGTCGTAGAGCAGGCCATTGTGGCCGTCGGTGATCTGTTCGGGGAAGCCGTCGATGTTCGGGGCCAGGACCACGGCTCCGGTGTGCTGGGCCCACAGGGCGGTCTCGAAGACGATGTTGGCCAGGGTCTCGCCGCGACTGGGGACGGCCATGGCGACGGTGTCGGGCCAGGCGGCCAGCGCGCGGGGGATGTCCCGGTCGTAGCGGCCGATGATGGTGGCGCTGAGGCCGAGCTCGGCGCTGCGGTGGCGGTAGGAGTCCAGCAGGGCGGCGCGCTCGTCATCGGTCGGGACGGCGACCATCGCCAGGTGGACGTCGTCGCGCAGCGGGGCGAGGGCTTCGATGAGGAGATCGAGTCCCTTGGTGTGGTCGGTGCGGCCGACCGCAGCGACGACGGGCCGGGTGGCGGGGATGCCGAGGGCACGCACGATGCGTCCGGCTTCGGTCCTGGTCGGTGGGGTGAGGTCGGCGGAGGTGATGTGGAGCCCGGACGGCCAGGACCGAAGTTTGGCGCGGTCAAGGCCGTAGTGCTCCTTCAGATGGCAGGTGAGGAAGTCGCCGATGTCGGCGACCCAGGCACGCCGGTGGTAGTTGGCGGCGGCGATGGCCTCTTCTTCCCAGGCGACGCGGGCGGGGTCGGGGCGG
>NZ_VKHT01000243.1 GCF_014141535.1 Streptomyces alkaliphilus
GCCCCGGGTGGCCCCGTGGCCCCGGGGCCGGACCACCCCGAATCCCAGAACCCCGAGGAAGGGCGAGCAGCATGAGCGTTTCCGGAACCGACGGACCCTCTCCGGCGGGAGGCCCCCTGGAGGGGGCGGTGGTCGCGGTGGCCGGCGCCGGGGGACCGGCGGGCCACGCCGTCCTGCTGCGGCTGGCCGAGGCCGGTGCCACCGTCCTGGCGGCCGACGCGGACCCGCTGCGGCTGGCCGAGGGAGTGGACGCCGCCCGCTTCGCCCACGGCGGGGCCACCGTCATCGGGGACACGGTCGACCTCCTCGATCCCGCCGCCGCGCGCCGTTGGGCCGAGCGGGCGGAGCGGGAGTTCGGTCGGGTGGACGGCCTGGTCCACCTGGTCGGCGGATGGCGCGGGTCGGCCTCCTTCGCGGAGACCGACCTGGCGGACTGGGACGTTCTGCACGACCTGCTCGTCCGCACCGTCCAGCACACCTCGCTGGCGTTCGCCGGCCCCCTGGAGCGCAGCGGCGACGGGCGGTACATCCTCATCAGTGCGGCGGGCGCCGCCCGCCCCACGGCCGGGAACGCCGCCTACGCCGCCGCCAAGGCCGCGGCGGAGGCGTGGACCCTCGCCCTGGCCGACGCCTTCCGGAGGGCCGGTCGTCGGGCCGGTGGGGAGGCCGGCCCGCCCGCCGCCGCGACCGTCCTCGTCGTCAAGGCGTTGCTCCACGACGCGCTGCGGGCCGAGAAACCGGACGCGACCTTCGCCGGTTTCACCGACGTGCGGGACCTCGCCGAAGAGGTGCGCGCGCTGTGGGACCGGCCGGCGGCCGAGGTCAACGGACGTCGGGTGTCCTTGGTGCCGGAGTCCTGACCCGGGTCCCGACCCCCGCCGGACGATCATCCGGCATCATCGTTGCCGGGGCCCCATCGGTGCCCCGGTCCCCGTACCGTTCCGCACCCCGAGCCCCGGGAGCCCACCCTGCGCACCGACGCCCAACGCCGCCACGACCCCGCGGTCCGCGGTTTCGCCAGTGACAACCACGCCGGAGTCCACCCCGAGGTGCTGGCCGCCATCGCCCTCGCCAACGAGGGACACCAGCCCGCCTACGGCGCGGACGTGTACACCGACCACCTCCAGCGGATCGTGCGCAGCCACTTCGGGCCGTACGCCAGGGCCCACCCCGTCTTCAACGGCACGGGGGCCAACGTGGTGGCCCTCCAGGCGCTCACCGACCGCTGGGGGGCGGTGATCACCGCCGACAGCGCCCACATCCACGTCGACGAGTGCGGCGCCCCGGAACGGGTCGGTGGCCTCAAGCTGCTCACCGTTCCCGCCGAGCACGGCCGGTTGACCCCCGAGCTGATCGACCGCGAGGCGTACGGGTGGGAGGACGAGCACCGTGCGATGCCGCAGGTGGTCTCCATCACCCAGAGCACCGAGCTGGGGACGGTCTACACGCCGGACGAGATCGCCGCGATCTGTGAGCACGCCCATCAGCTGGGCATGCACGTTCACCTGGACGGGGCCCGGCTGGCCAACGCCGCCGCCTCGCTGAACCTGCCGATGCGGGCGTTCACGGACGTCCCGGGAGTGGACGTGGTCTCCTTCGGGGGCACCAAGAACGGCCTCCTGATGGGGGAGCTGGTCGTGTTGCTCAATCCCGACCTCGGTCGCCGGATCGAGCACATCCGCAAGCTCTCCATGCAGCTGACCTCGAAGATGCGCTTCGTCTCGGTGCAGTTCGAGGCGCTGCTCGCCGGGGAGCTGTGGTTGGAGGGCGCCCGGCACGCCAACGCCATGGCGACCCGCCTGGCCGAGGGCGTGCGCGCGACCGACGGGGTGGAGACCCTGTACCCGGTGCAGGCCAACGCCGTCTTCGCCCGCCTCCCGGTGGAGGTCTCGCAGCGGTTGATGAAGCGGTACCGCTTCTACTTCTGGGACGAGCGCGCCGGGGACGTGCGCTGGATGTGCTCCTGGGACACCACCGGGGAGGACGTGGACGGCTTCCTGGAGGCGCTGCGCGGGGAGATGTCCCGCCACTGAGAGTGGCCGGGGCGGGGCGCCGCCCCTCGGCGACGCCCCCCGGGGCCCGGTACCGGGAGTCAGTCGCCCCGTGGCGCCGGGGCGGTGCCCCCCAGGTGCGCGGGCAGCCACCAGGTGTCCCGCTCGTCCCGCGGGGCGCCCGGGTAGGCCTGTTGGGCGGCCTCGAGCAGTTCCCGGACCCGGGACCGCAGCCGTGCGGTCGCCCGGGTCGGGTCCTCCTCGGGGGCCACCTCCATCGGCGCCCCCACCCGGACGGTGATGGGGAAGTGGTTGCGCCGCAGGTCGCGGGGGTGCCCCTTGGTCCACAGGCGCTGGGTGCCCCACAGCGCCACCGGCAGCATCGGCACCCCGGCCTGCTGCGCCAACCGGGCCGCCCCCGTCTTGAACTCCTTGAGGGTGAAGGAACGGGAGATCGTCGCCTCCGGGAAGATGCCCACGATCTCGCCCCCGCGCAGGGCCTGCACGGCCCGGGCGAAGGCGTGCTCGCCCTGCTCCCGGTCCACGGGTATGTGCTTCATCGCCCGCATCAGGGGACCGGACACCCGGTGGCGGAAGACCGAGTCCTTGGCCATGAAGCGCACCAGTCGCCGGGAGGGACGCGCGGTCAACCCGGCGAAGACGAAGTCCAGGTATCCGATGTGGTTGCTGACCAGCACCGCCCCGCCCCGCCGCGGCACGTGCTCGGTGCCGCGCATGTCGAAGCGCAGGTCCAGCATCCGGAACATGGTTCGGGCGGCGCCGATGACCGGCGGGTAGACGAGGTCTGCCATGGGGTGGTGCCTGCTTCCTGCGGGGGAACCGCGGAGGGGAGGGACGCGCGGGCGACCGGGTGTCGGGCCCGGGTGTGCCGCGGCGACCCCTCGCGTCCGCGGTCGGGTTACCGTTCGGTTTCCCGGACCCTAACCTACGCTTCCGTAACCCAGACCGGCGACGCTCGGACGGGTCCCGGTGACCCGCCGGGCCGGTCCGCCGGTCGGACGGGTGTGCGGCTGTCGCGTCCACCCCCCGACCGGGTAGGCAAGGTCACATGCGTCATCCTTGGCGGGGCGGGAAAGAGTACGATGTACTGGCGAGTAACAAGGCGGGTGGATCATCCCCGGTGCCCCCGCCCGGTACGGGCCGTGGAGGCCGCATAGGCTGCCGGGAGAGGCAGTCCGAGGAGCACCGAGAGCTAGGAGAGCCGGCGTGAGCTTGAGGATCGTTGTCTGTGTGAAGTACGTGCCCGACGCCACCGGTGACCGGGGCTTCACCGACGAGCTGACCACCGACCGCGAATCCGTGGACGGTCTGCTCTCGGAACTCGACGAGTACGCGGTCGAGCAGGCCCTGCAGATCGCCGAGAGCGCCGATGACGCGGAGATCACCGTTTTGACCATGGGGCCGGAGGACGCCAACGACGCGTTGCGCAAGGCGTTGTCCATGGGCGCCGACAAGGCCGTCCACGTGGACGACGACGACCTTCGGGGCACCGACGTCTTCGGCACCTCCCTGGTGCTGGCCCGGGCCATCGAGAAGGTGGGCTACGACCTGGTGGTGTGCGGCATGGCCTCCACCGACGGTGTGATGGGCGTGCTGCCCGCGCTGCTCGCCGAGCGGCTGGGGGTTCCCCAGGTGACCCTGCTCTCCGAGGTCTCCGTCGCCGACGGCACGGTCACCGGCCGCCGGGACAACGACGCCGCCTCCGAGGAGCTCGGCGCCTCCCTGCCGGCCGTCGTGTCGGTGACCGACCAGTCCGGTGAGGCCCGCTACCCCTCCTTCAAGGGCATCATGGCGGCCAAGAAGAAGCCCGTGGAGACCCTGGACCTGGAGGACCTGGACATCGAGGCCGAGCAGGTCGGCCTGGCCGGTGCCTGGACCGCGGTGGAGGACGCCACCGAGCGCCCCGCCCGCACCAAGGGCGAGATCGTCACCGACGAGGGCGAGGGCGCCAAGCAACTGGCCTCCTTCCTCGCCGAGCGCAGGTTCATCTGACGATCCGCGCGCCGTCCGAGCCCCTCCCACCACCCCATTTCCCGGGCAACCCGCAGGAGTACTCCCATGGCTGATGTTCTCGTCCTGGTCGACCACGTGGACGGCAGTGTCCGCAAGCCGACCCTCGAACTGCTGACCCTGGCCCGCCGTCTCGGCGACCCGGTGGCCGTCCATCTCGGCCCCGGTGCCGACACCGCCGCCCCGACCCTCGCCGAGTACGGCGCCGTACGGGTCCTGGCCGCCGACGCCCCCGAGTTCACCGAGTACCTGGTGGTCCCCAAGGTGGACGCGCTGCGCGCCGCCGTGGAGTCCGTCTCCCCGGTCGCGGTGCTGGTTCCCTCCTCCGCCGAGGGCAAGGAGATCGCCGCCCGCCTGGCCCTGCGGCTGGACTCCGGTCTGATCACCGACGCGGTGGACGTCGAGGCCGGGGACCGGGGCCCGATCGCCACCCAGTCGGTCTTCGCGGCCTCCTACACCACCCGCTCCCGGATCACCTCCGGCATCCCCGTGATCACGGTCAAGCCGAACTCCGCGGCCCCCGAGGCCGCTCCGGCGGCGGGCGCCGTGGAGACGCTGGAGGTGACCGTCACCGAGGGCGGGGGCGGCACCCGGGTGGTCTCCCGCGCCGCCCGCGAGTCCACCGGACGTCCGGAGCTCACCGAGGCCGCGATCGTGGTCTCCGGCGGGCGCGGCGTCAACGGCGCCGAGAACTTCTCCGTCATCGAGGCGCTGGCCGACTCCCTCGGGGCCGCCGTGGGCGCCTCCAGGGCCGCCGTGGACGCCGGCTGGTACCCGCACTCCAGCCAGGTCGGCCAGACCGGCAAGTCGGTCTCCCCGCAGCTCTACATCGCGGCGGGAATCTCCGGCGCCATCCAGCACCGGGCCGGGATGCAGACCTCCAAGACCATCGTGGCGGTCAACAAGGACGAGGAGGCCCCGATCTTCGATCTGGTCGACTTCGGCGTGGTCGGCGACCTCTTCCAGGTCGTGCCGACGCTGACCGAGGAGATCAGGACCCGCAAGGGCTGAGCCGCGCACCGCGTGTCGGGCCCCGTCGCCGTCATCGGCGACGGGGCCCGACCCCGTGTGCGTTCCCGCTCCGTCCCCGGCACGGGAACGGTCGATCAGCCCGCCGGGACCGCGGCGGGTCGTCGCGGCCGGAGTCGGAACCGGGAACCGCGGGACGCGTCCGCGGGGATCGCGGTTCCGGGGCTCCCGGTCTCGCCCGTGGTACCGCGGGATCGGGCCAGGGAGGCCAGGCGGTCCGCCTCGTGGCCGGGCACCGCACGCCCGGCGGGTTCCTCCCGGTCCTCGGCGAGCAGGCCGAGGGCGAACAGGGTGAACAAGGGGTACTGCTCCATGGTGGGTGTCTCCCGATGTGGGTGTTCGTCGCTCGGCCGCCACCCTTGCCGGCCGCCCCACCGGCCCGTCCGGACCGGCGCGCGGTGTTTCCGCCGTCACCCATCGTGCCGGGGACACATGACACCGGGTTTGCCCGGTGGTCAACCCGATGTGGCGATCCCCCGCGCCGACGTGAACGTCGCGTGACCCGGTCCGGGCGTTGTGTTTCCCCTCCCGGCGGGCTAGCGTCGGCCGTTCCCTCAACAAAGTGTTGAAGGGCTCCGGTCGCGGCCGGGACGGGGTCGGGAGGGTCGATGACGGAGGAAACCCGGTCGGGGAAGTACTCGACCAGCCTGCACGAGCGGGTGCGACGGGAGATCGAGCGCTCCCAGGAGCCGATCGACCTCGAACTCGCCGGACGTCACCCCGGGGACCCGACCGGTCGCCAGCCCGTCCACACCGTCTACGTCCCGGCCGACGCGGTCCCCGAGGACCCGGCGGGGGAGTGGGGGAGGCGGTCCCTGGAGCCTGTC
>NZ_VKHT01000244.1 GCF_014141535.1 Streptomyces alkaliphilus
GACCACCTCCCCCCGGCACACCTCTTCCACCGCCCCTCGCAGGTCGTATTTCCTCACCCTCTCCGCCAGGCGGTGCAGGTGGTCGCGGTCGAACCTCGTGAGCACGGAACGCCTTCCTCCGGAACGCCGCACGGGGCACCGGACGGCGCGCGGAGCCTTCCCCCGGCGCCTCACACCCTCACCACCCGGACGGGTGATCCCGGGCCGCGTCCGGGGCACGGAGTGTCCGGTCCCTATCCGAGCCAGTGCGCGAACTGGCCGTGCGGGGCGGTCCAGGCGATCGGCCGGCCGTCGAGGGCGAGGACGAAGTGGGAGCGCACCTCCCCCGCGGTGTCCTTCGGGGCGGGCGGCAGGCCCTCGGCGTGTTCGGGGTACACGCCCGGCGACTCGTTGCACAGCCAGTGCGCGGGTGAGTCGAGCACGGTGCGGGCGAAGGCGTCGCGTCCGGCGCGGTCCAGGTACATCAGCACGGCGCTGTGCAGGACGACGGGAGTGGTGCCCAGCGGGGCACGGTCGATCAGTTCGGCGACGGTCTCGTTGAGGTCGCCGCGCAGCACCGGTGGCGGGTCGGCGGCGGCCAGGCGCAGGGCGGCGTCGAGCCGTTCGGCGCGGGGGCGCTGCCGTTCACCGGGCCAGACCAGGCAGCGGAGCCAGCGGGCGTCGTCGGGGTCGGCGGGGTTCAGCGGGTTGAGGTCGATGCCTGCGCGCCAGGCGATGGCCGGGGGTTCCTCCGGCACCGGGACCGGTCCGGAGAGTCGACAGTCCAGGACCACGGGGCTCTCGGCGGGGCCGATGGGCGGAAGTTCGCCCCGGGCGTCGCGGTACCGGTAGCGATAGCGGTCGGGTTGCAGGCACAGGCCCGCGGAGGCGCCGACCTCGATGAGGGCCAGGGGCTGCGGGAGCGTGGCGAGGGCGGGCAGCAGGGTGGCGCAGCGGCCGACCTCGTTGGTCTGGGTGCGGCGTTCGATCATCACGGCGGCGACGCGGTCCCAGTGGGCGAGGGTCCACTCGCGGAAGGCGGGCCAGGTGTCGATGGGGCCGCCGAGGAAGCGGACCGCGCCGAAGAGGAGGTTGGGCTGCCGCTTGAGCCGGGGCATGGCCGCGAGTCGGCCGATCAACTCCGGGTCCCCGGCCACACCGGTGGCGAGGACGCCGTACTGCGGGGAGTTGCCCGGCGCCTCGTGCTCGGCGAAGCTCCGGTACCAGCGGAGCACGTCTTCCACGCCCTTTGTCGCGTCCTCCTCCGGTTCCGCCGTGTCGCGGCCGTTCGCCCCTCCCCCGGCCATCGGTTCCCGCGGGTCGGGTGTTCCGGGTGTTCCGTGCGTCCCGGGTGTTCCGCTGGTCATGGTGTCCCGT
This sequence comes from Streptomyces alkaliphilus, assembly GCF_014141535.1. Classification (GTDB taxonomy): domain Bacteria; phylum Actinomycetota; class Actinomycetes; order Streptomycetales; family Streptomycetaceae; genus Streptomyces; species Streptomyces alkaliphilus. The sequence goes on from NZ_VKHT01000244.1 coordinate 1,357, forward strand.
TCGTGAGTCGTCGCGGGGTCGGGACGGCTGCGCCGGATCACGGCGGGCCGGGGCCCCCGACCCGAGCCCTGGTGTCCTCGTCCTTCCCCTCTCCCGGGTTCCCCAGACATGGCCCGGTCCGGCCCCGGTGGGCGCTTTCGTGACACCCGGGGGACGCCGGGAGGCGGTCGTTCGGAGGGCGGACCGTGGGCCGCCGTCAGGCGGCGCGGTCGATGTCGGCGGCCGTGTCGACGGGGGCGCCGACGGGGGCGCCCGTCGGCTCGGTGACGGCGGCCACGGATGTCGCCAGGGCGTCCAGGGAGAGGCCGAGGACGGCGGCGAGGGCCGCGATGGTGGCGAAGGCCGGGGTGGGGGCGCGTCCGGTCTCGATCTTGCGCAGGGTCTCGGCGGAGACACCGGCCGCCGCGGCGATCTCCGGCATGGGGCGGTTGCCGCGTGCCTCGCGCAGCAGCCGGCCGAGGTGTCGGCCGCGCTCGCGCTCCAGGGGGGTCAAGGGGTTGCGCACCATGACACGATCCTAGCGGGCGTGATACTTATACCGGTATAAGAATTGGACGGGTCGCTTCCCCCGGGACGGCCGGACGCGCCGTGCCCCCGACCGGGGGACGGGAGGAGCGGACAGTGGTGGAGATCAAGTCGGACGCGGCGATGGACGCCATGCGGGAGGCGGGCCGGGTGGTGGCCCGGGCGCTGGCTGCGGTGCGGGCGGCGGCGGTGCCGGGTGTCCGCCCGGTGGAGTTGGACGAGGTGGCACGGGAGGTCATCGCGGAGGCCGGGGCGAAGCCCGCCTTCCTGCACTACCACCCGCGCTTCGCCCCCACTCCGTTCCCCGGCGTGATCTGCGTGTCCGTCAACGACGCGATCGTGCACGGCATCCCGGGCCGGGCCCCCCTGCGCCGGGGCGACCTGGTGAGCGTGGACTGCGGCGCCGTACTGGACGGCTGGACCGGCGACGCGGCGGTCAGCTTCACCGTCGGCCCCGGTCGACCGGAGGACCGCCGCCTGGTGGAGGCCGGCGAACGGGCCCTGGCCGCGGGCATCGCGGCGGCGGTGCCGGGGGCCCGGATCGGCGACATCGCCCACGCCATCGGGCGGACCGGGCGGGAGGCCGGTTACGGCATCCCCGACGGCTTCGGCGGACACGGCATCGGCCGACGGATGCACGAGGCCCCGGACGTCCCCAACGAGGGGCGCCCCGGCCGGGGGATGCGCCTGCGCCACGGCATGGTCCTGGCCATCGAACCGATGCTGCTGGCCGGCGGACGCGACGACTTCCGGCACGACCCGGACGGCTGGACCCTGCGCACCACCGACGGCAGCCGCGCCACCCACAGCGAGCACACCGTGGCGATCACCGACTCCGGCCCCCGGGTGCTCACCCTCCCCTGAGGGGGTGCGCGACACCTGCCCGTGGTGGGCTCGTGGACCCGGAGCACGGGTGGGGCGCGGCGCGGACGACCCGGTACGGGATGGCGTCCACCGGGCCCGACGGGACCGCCGGGCCCGGTTGCGGAGCATGCCCGGGTCGGCGACACCCGCTCCCGCCCCGGGTCACCCCTGATGGATACGGCCATCGGGCGGAGCCCCCGAGCGGTCGCCCTCATCGTCGCGGGCCCGGACGGGCTTCCCGGGTGCGCCGCCGTCGCCGGGGAATCACCCCCGTGCGGTTACCGGGGCGGGGCACCGAAAAAGTCACCGATCTCGTGCACGACACGCTCGGGGGCGTCCTCCGTGAGGAAGTGGCCGCCCGCCGGGACGACGACGAGTTCGGCGTGCGGGATGGCGTCGGCGAGCCGCTTCGCGTAGTGGAGGGGCTGCCACCGGTCCTCCTCGCCCCACACGATGCGGACGGGCATGGTCAGGTGCCCGAGCCGATCGCCGATCTCCTCGGTGTACTTCGAGTCGTAGTGGCGCACCTGGTGTTCGAAGAAGGAGAGACGGCCCATTGGGGATCGATGGGGCGCCAGGTACGCCTGAAGAACGTCTCCGGCCATGAGTGTTTCGTCGGCGACGGTCATCTTGAGCTGCCGGGTCAGCAGGGCGTCGAACGCGTCCTGCGACATGCCGGTGAAGGCGTCCGGGTGCTCGTCGATGATCTTCCGCCAGGTCGAGGAGGGCCACGAGTCGTAGCTGACCGAGTCGATGATCATCAGCCGCCGCACCCTCCCCGGGTGCGCGAGAGCGAAGCGCTGACCGATGGCGCCGCCGATGTCGTGGGCGACGATGCCGACGTGGCCGATGCCCAGCGCGTCGAGGAGGTGTCCCAGGAGGTCCGTCTGGGCGGCGACGGATGTGTCACGGTTCACCGGTCGCTCGGAGAGGCCGTATCCCAGCAGGTCGTACGTGATGACCCGGAAGCCGGCTTCCTCGATGTGCGGTACGACATCGCGCCACTCGTAGGAGTGCGAGGGGGTGCCGTGGATGAAGATCAGCGGTTCGCCCCGGCCGCGATCCCGGTGGGCCAGGCGCACACCATCGACGATGAGACTGTCGGTCAAAAGGGTCATGGTGCCTTCCTCGATCGCGGGCGATGGGGGGAGCGGGGCTCGGCGGCTGCCCCCGGGAACACCGCCCAACCCTTAAACTGGGTAGACCAGTCTACCCAAATGAATCGGGGTTTCGATGAGTGGGATGGAGCGGGCGGCGGGCGCCGGGAAGCGGCGGCCGGCTCGCGATCGCGTGCTGACCGCCGCGGCACGGCGTTTCTACAGCGACGGAATCACGGCCACCGGCATCGACACGATCACAGCCGAGGCCGGGGTGGCGAAGATGAGCCTGTACAACAACTTCTCCTCCAAGGCCGAACTCGTCCGCGCCTACCTGGACGCCCGGCACGAGGAATGGCTGTCGCGGTACCGTTCACGCCTCCAACGGTCCGAAAGCCCTCGTGACGGCGTGCTGGCCGTCTTCGACACCTACATCGACAGCGCCGGCGGGGACGGTTTCCGTGGCTGCGGACTGCTCAACGCCGCCGCGGAAATGCCCGTCGGGAACGAGGGGCGCTCTCTGGTGCGCCGGCACAAGGAGGAAGTCGAACGCCTGATGGCCGGGCACCTCGCGGCCCTGTTGCCCGGGCGTCCCGACGCCGCTCGAACCACGGCGGAACACCTGGCCTTTCTCCTGGAGGGCGCCATGACGCGCGCCGGCCTGGAAAACGACGACGACCGTCTACGGCGCGCCCGCGCCATGGCGGCGGAGCTGCTCGACCGGTTGTGACGAGTCGGCCATCCCCACCGCACCCACCGGCACCTCCCGGACCGCGTCCCGCACGGACACGGCGAAGGCGCGGAAGCCCCCGTGACGTCTCGCCCGGCACAGGCTCCACGTGGCCGACCGCTCAGCCGGACCGACGGAGCCGGATCGACGGAGCCGGGGGATGAGCGGGGCGAGGACGGTGGAGTCGTCGAGGTCGTCGAGGTCGCCGGGGGTGACGACGACGGCCGGGGACGGGCCCCGGCCGTCGCGGGCGGGGTGGACCCCGGTGGGCGGCCCCCCGGGTCCGGCCCGGCGCCCCGGGAGCCGCCGGCGCGTCGCCCACCCCGGGCCGGTCCAGCTCAGCCCTCCCGTTCGGCGGCGATCCGCCGGGCCATCAGGGTGGTCAGCTCGTAGGCGGTGTGCGAGGCGGCGACCGTCGTCATCTCCGCGTGGTCGTACGCCGGCGCCACCTCGACCAGATCGGCCGAGATCAGCCGCAGTCCGGCCAGGCCGCGCAGGATCTCCAGCAATTCGCGGGAGGTCAGCCCGCCCGCCTCGGGGGTACCGGTGCCCGGCGCGTGGGCGGGGTCGAGCACGTCGATGTCGATCGAGACGTACAGCGGGCGGTCGCCGATGCGCTCGCGCAGCTGCTGCACCACCTCGTCCACCCCCCGGCGCATCACGTCGGCCGAGGTGACGATGCCGAAGCCCATCCGGGCGTCCTCGTCGAGGTCACGACGGTCGTACAGCGGGCCCCGGATGCCGACGTGGGAGAGGGCCGAGGTGTCGAGGATCCCCTCCTCGACCGCGCGCCGGAAGGGGGTGCCGTGGGTGTAGGCGGCGCCGAAGTAGGTGTCCCAGGTGTCGAGGTGGGCGTCGAAGTGCAGCAGCGCGACCGGGCCGTGGCGACGTGCGGCGGCCCGCAGCAGCGGCAACGCGATGGTGTGGTCCCCGCCCAGGGTCATCAGGCGGGTGCCGTCGGCCATCAGGTCGTCGGCGGCGGCCTCGATCGTCTCCACCGCCTCCTCGATGCGGAAGGGGTTGGCGGCGATGTCCCCGGCGTCGGCGACCTGCGCGAGGGCGAAGGGCGAGGCGTCCTGCGCGGGGTTGTAGGGGCGCAGCAGCCGGGATGCCTCACGGATGGCGTTGCCGCCGAAGCGGGCGCCCGGCCGGTAGGAGACGCCGCTGTCGAAGGGAACTCCGACCACGGCGACATCGGCGGCGCCGACCTCGTCGAGGCGGGGCAACCGCGCGAAGGTGGCGGGGCCGGCGTACCGGGGCACCCGGGAGGAGTCGACGGGGCCGCGCGGAC
>NZ_VKHT01000245.1 GCF_014141535.1 Streptomyces alkaliphilus
GGGGCGGACCGTCCGGTCCGCCCCCGCCCGTTCGCCCGGGGGCCGGCGTCAGGAGACGCCGAGCTCCTTGGCCTTGGCCTTGAGGTCGTCCAGGCCACCGCACATGAAGAACGCCTGCTCGGGGAAGTGGTCGTACTCGCCGTCGGCGATCGCGTTGAACGCGGTGATCGACTCGTCGAGCGAGACGTCCGAGCCGTCCATACCGGTGAACTGCTTCGCCGCGTGGGTGTTCTGCGACAGGAAGCGCTCGATCCGGCGGGCGCGGTGGACGGTGAGCTTGTCCTCCTCGCCCAGCTCGTCGATACCGAGGATGGCGATGATGTCCTGGAGGTCCTTGTACTTCTGCAGGATCCCCTTGACGCGGGTCGCGCAGTCGTAGTGCTCCTGGGTGATGAAGCGCGGGTCCAGGATCCGGGAGGTGGAGTCCAGCGGGTCCACCGCCGGGTAGATGCCCTTCTCCGAGATCGGACGCGAGAGCACCGTGGTGGCGTCCAGGTGGGCGAAGGTGGTCGCCGGCGCCGGGTCGGTCAGGTCGTCCGCGGGGACGTAGATCGCCTGCATGGAGGTGATCGAGTGACCGCGGGTCGAGGTGATCCGCTCCTGGAGCTGACCCATCTCGTCCGCCAGGTTCGGCTGGTAACCCACCGCGGAGGGCATGCGGCCCAGCAGGGTGGAGACCTCGGAGCCGGCCTGGGTGAAGCGGAAGATGTTGTCGATGAAGAACAGCACGTCCTGCTTCTGCACATCGCGGAAGTACTCCGCCATGGTCAGACCGGCCAGGGCGACGCGCAGCCGGGTCCCCGGCGGCTCGTCCATCTGGCCGAAGACGAGGGCGGTCTGCGGGAGCACGCCCGAGTCCGCCATCTCCTCGATCAGGTCGTTGCCCTCACGGGTGCGCTCGCCCACGCCCGCGAAGACCGACACACCCTCGTGCAGCTTCGCCACACGCATGATCATTTCCTGGATGAGGACGGTCTTGCCCACACCCGCGCCGCCGAAGAGGCCGATCTTGCCGCCCTTGACGTAGGGCGTCAGCAGGTCGACGACCTTCAGGCCGGTCTCGAACATCTCGGTCTTGGACTCGAGCTGGTCGAAGTCGGGGGCCTTGCGGTGGATCGGCCAGCGCTCGGTGACCTCGGACTCGGCCTCGGGCTCGTTGAGGATGTGCCCCAGGGTGTTGAACACCCGGCCCTTGGTGACGTCGCCGACCGGCACGGTGATGCCGGCGCCGGTGTCGGTCACCGGGGCCTGGCGGACCAGGCCGTCGGTGGGCTCCATGGCGATGGAGCGGACCAGGCCCTCACCGAGGTGCTGGGCGACCTCGAGGGTCAGGACCTTGGTGGCACCCGGCTTCGCCGGGTCCATCACGTCGACCTTGAGGGCGTTGTAGATGTCGGGCATCGCGTCGACGGGGAACTCCACGTCGACGACCGGGCCGATGACCCGCGCGACGCGGCCCGTCGCCGTCGTCTCAGCAGTAGTGGTCATGAGTTACCTGTCACTCCCCGCGGTCGCGTCGGCCAGAGCGCTGGCACCGCCGACGATCTCGCTGATTTCCTGGGTGATGTCGGCCTGGCGGGCCGCGTTGGCAAGCCGCGTGAGCGACTTGATGAGTTCTTCCGCGTTGTCGGTGGCCGACTTCATGGCCCGCCGCCGGGCGGCGTGCTCGGAGGCCGCCGCCTGGAGCAGGGCGTTGTAGACCCGGCTCTCCACGTAGCGCGGCAGGAGCGCGTCCAGCACCTGTTCGGGGCTCGGCTCGAAGTCGTACAGCGGGCGCGCCTCGTTGCCCCTGACGAACACCTCCGCGGAAGCCTCCGCGGTGTGCTCGAAGGCCAACGGCAGCATCCGCCGGTCCACCGGGGTCTGCGTCATCATCGAGACGAACTCGGTGAAGACGATGTGCAGCTCGTCCACGCCGCCTTCGGCCGTCGACTTCTCGATCGAGGCGATCAGCGGCTCGGCCACGGCCTTGGCGTCGGCGTAGGTCGGGCTGTCGGTGAAGCCCGTCCACGACTGCTGCACCGAACGCTCGCGGAAGGCGTAGTAGGACACGCCCTTGCGACCGACGATGTAGCTGTCGACCTGCTTGCCCTCGGAGACCAGCCGGGCGGTGAGGCTCTCGGCGGCCTTGATGGCGTTGCTGGAGTAACCGCCGGCCAGGCCGCGGTCGCTGGTGACCAGCAGGACCGCGGCGCGCACCGGACGCTCGACCTCGGTGGTGAGCGGGTGCTTCACCTCGGAGGTCTGGGCGACCGCCGTGACGGCGGCCGTCAGCTCGTCGGCGTACGGAGTGGAGGCCGCCACCTTGCGCTGGGCCTTGATGATGCGCGAGGCGGCGATCATCTCCATCGCCTTGGTGATCTTCTTGGTCGCAGTGACGGATTTGATCCGCCGCTTGTAGACCCGGATCTGGGCTCCCATGCTCAGCCCTCGCCCAGGAGCTTGCCGTCCGCGGTCTCGAACTGCTGCTTGAACGCGTTCACCGCGACACCGATGGCGGCGACGGTGTCCTTGGACATCTTCCCGCCCTCACGGATGGAGGTCATCAGGTCCTTCTTCTCGCGGCCGAGCCAGTCCAGCAGCTCGCGCTCGAAGCGGCGGATCTCGGTGACCGGGATGTCGTCCATCAGACCGTTGGTGCCGGCCCAGACGGAGACCACCTGGTTCTCGGTGGGGAAGGGGTTGTACTGCTCCTGCTTGAGCAGTTCCACCATCCGCTTGCCGCGCTCCAGGGCCGCCTTGGAGGCCGCGTCCAGGTCGGAACCGAAGGCGGCGAACGCCTCCAGCTCGCGGTACTGGGCGAGGTCCACGCGCAGCGAACCGGTGATCTGCTTCATCGCCGGGTGCTGGGCGGAGCCACCCACACGGGAGACGGAGATACCGACGTTCAGCGCCGGGCGGACGCCCGAGTTGAACAGGTCCGACTCCAGGAAGCACTGACCGTCGGTGATGGAGATCACGTTGGTCGGGATGAACGCGGAGACGTCGTTGGCCTTGGTCTCGACGATCGGCAGACCGGTCATGGAACCGGAGCCCATCTCGTCGGAGAGCTTGGCGCAGCGCTCCAGCAGCCGGGAGTGCAGGTAGAAGACGTCGCCCGGGTAGGCCTCGCGGCCCGGCGGACGGCGCAGCAGCAGGGAGACGGCGCGGTAGGCGTCGGCCTGCTTGGACAGGTCGTCGAAGATGATCAGGACGTGCTTGCCCTGGTACATCCAGTGCTGGCCGATGGCCGAGCCGGTGTAGGGGGCCAGGTACTTGAAGCCGGCCGGGTCGGAGGCGGGAGCGGCGACGATCGTCGTGTACTCCAGCGCGCCGTTCTCCTCCAGCGCGGCCCGCACCGAGGCGATGGTGGAGCCCTTCTGGCCGATGGCGACGTAGATGCAGCGCACCTGCTTGTTCACGTCACCGGAGCGCCAGTTGTCGCGCTGGTTGATGATCGTGTCGACCGCGAGGGCGGTCTTGCCGGTCTGCCGGTCACCGATGATCAGCTGGCGCTGACCGCGGCCGATCGGGGTCATGGTGTCGACGGCCTTGTAGCCGGTCTCCATCGGCTCGTGGACCGACTTGCGGGCCATGACGCCGGGGGCCTGCAGTTCGAGGGCGCGGCGGCCCTCGGTCTCGATCTCGCCGAGGCCGTCGACCGGGTTGCCCAGCGGGTCCACGACGCGGCCGAGGTAGCCGTCGCCGACCGACACCGAGAGGACCTCACCGGTGCGGCGCACCGGCTGACCCTCCTCGATGCCGTTGAACTCGCCGAGGACGATCGCGCCGATCTCGCGCTCCTCGAGGTTGAGGGCGAGGCCGAGCGTGCCGTCCTGGAAGGTCAGCAGCTCGTTCGCCATCGCCGAGGGCAGCCCCTCGACCTTCGCGATGCCGTCGCCGGCAACGCTGACCGTCCCGACCTCTTCCCGCGAGGCCGCGTCCGGCGTGTACGACTGGACGAACGACTCCAGTGCGTCCCGGATCTCATCCGGCCGGATCGTGAGCTCCGCCATCTGGGTTCCCTGCTCTCCTTGTTGGGACCGTAAGTTCTTCGTACGGCCCAACTCGGGCCGCTGAATATGCTTCTTGAGTTGGTGTGCGTCGCCGCCGGGGCGGGACGGGGTCGGGGCGTTCTCGGCGACTCAGTCGCCCATGCGCCGGGAGACCTCGTCCAGTCGCTGCGCGATGGTGCCCTGGATGACCTCGTCGCCGACCCGCACCGAGATCCCGCCGAGGACCGTCGGGTCCACGTCGAGGTTCAGCTGGATCGCGCGGCCGTAGAGCCTGCCCAGGGCCTCGCCCAGGCGTCGCCGCTGGGTGTCGGTGAGGGGCACCGCGCTGGTGACGACCGCCACCGACCGGTTGCGCCGCTCGGCCGCGATCCGGGACAGGGACTCCAGGCCCCCCTCCAGGCTACGACCCCGCGGGTGCTGCACCAGGCGCAGCACCAGGCGCTCGGTCGCCGGACGGGTCCGGCCGCCCAGCAGGCGACGGATGAGCAGCGCCCGCGCCTCGCGACGGTCCTGCGATCCCTCGCCGGCGGCGAGGGCCGCGCGCAAGTCCGGGGAGGAGGCGACGATCCGGGAGAACCGGAACAGCTCGTCCTCCACCGCGTCCAGGGTGCCGTCGCGCTCGGCGGAGATCAGCTCGGCGGTGTCCGCCAGCTCCTCCAGCGCGTCGACCAGGTCGCGGGGGGCGGACCAGCGGGAGCGGACCATCCCGGAGACCAGGTCGACGGTCTCCCCGCCGACCTGCCCGGTGAGGAGGCGGCCGACCAGGCCGGCCTTGGCCTCACCGGGCTGGGACGGGTCGGTGAGCGCGCGACGCAGACCGATCTCCCGGTCCAGCAGCGCGGTGACCGAGGCCAGCTCGTCGGAGAGCACCGTGGTGTTCACCGACGTGCTGCCGGCCAGCACGCTCAGTCGCTCCCGGGCCGACGCCAGCGCCTCGCGGCTGGCCGATCCGATCGCCCTCATCGGGCCGCCTCGGCGGTGTCGGCGCGTCCCTCGAGCTCGTCGAGGAAGCGGTCGATGACACGGCTCTGGCGGGCGTGGTCCTCGAGGGACTCGCCGACCAGACGCCCGGCCAGGTCGGTGGCGAGCCGACCGATGTCCTGGCGCAGGGTCTCGGTGGCCTGCCGGCGGTCGGCCTCGATCTGGGCGTGACCGGCGGCGATGATCTCCTCGCGCTGCCGCTGACCCTCCTCGCGCATCTCGGCGATGAGCGCCGCGCCCTGCTCCTGCGCCTCCTGGCGCAGACGGGCGGCCTCGTGACGGGCCTCCGCCAGCTGGGTGCGGTACTCCTCGAGGGTCTGTCGGGCCTCGGCCTGCGTGGCCTCCGCCTTCTCGATCCCACCCTCGATCGCCTCCCGCCGCTCGTCCAGCGCGCGGTTGATGATGGGGAGCAGCTTGAAGTGGAAGGCCGAGTAGACGACGCCGATCGCGAACAGACCGATGAAGATCTCGGGCCAGACGGGCAGCAGAGGGCTCTGCGGCTCGTCGGCGGCCAGCTGAATCAGCATGGTGGACCTTTCGTCGATGTCGGCTTCGGAAAAGTCCGTCAGTAGATGAACGGAACGACGAAGCCGATCAGGGCCAGGGCCTCGACGAGCGCGAAGCCGAGCAGCATGTTCTGACGGATGAGACCGGCCGCCTCGGGCTGGCGGGCGATGGCCTGGACACCGTTACCGAAGATGTAACCGATGCCGATACCGGCACCGATCACGCCGAGGCCGTAGCCGACGGTGCCGATGTTGCCCTCAATGGCGGCAAGGGTCTCGAAAGCAGCGGACATGTCCGTGGTTCCTTCTCTCGGTGGGCCGGTGGGGGTGTGTCCACCGGACGTCTGCGGTGCGGGGCCCGGGCCGGGCCCCCGG
>NZ_VKHT01000246.1 GCF_014141535.1 Streptomyces alkaliphilus
TCATATGGGTATAAGAGACAGCGGCCGCGCCACGCGAATCGGGGAGCGTGCCCCCGACGACGGCTCCCCCACCGGTTCCGGAGAGCTCCTCCTCCCCCCGCGGCGGTGGGGCGACCGTGCGGGCCGCCCGGCGTTCGCGTCGGGTGGGCACGGCCAGGTTGACGGTGTCGGTCCAGCGTTCGTACGGCGCGCGGTGGTCCCCCCGCACCAGCACGGCGAGCGGCGACCACACCCACACCAGCACCCCGCCGGCCAGGAGGAGGAACGGCAGGGCACGGGCCACCGGTTCCGGCACCGCGACCGGCAGCGCGCCGGAACGGTCGGCTACCCACCACCACAGGACGACGAACGGCGAGTACAGCAACCCCATCCGGGCGGTGATCCGCCGGAAGCCGGCCCGTCGCCCGCCGGGGCGCTCGACGCGCAGCAGGACGGCACGCTTTCCCGGCGTGGTGCGCAGCAGCGCCGGCAGGAGCCAGAACCACACCGCGCCGAGCCCCGCGGCGAGCAACAGGGCCCAACGGCGGCCCGTGGCGAGGTCCACGGTTCCGAGAACGGCGAGCAGGCCGGTGATCACGGTCCACACCACCAGGCATCCGACCACGTCCAGCAGGTGGGCCAGGGCGCGCCGGGTGAGGGTGACCCGGTTGCCGTACCGCAGACGTTCCACCTTCGGGTCGTTGACCGGCAGCCTGCGGCCCAACGGTCCGGCGAGGAACCACCCGATGACCGCGCCGAGGGTGTTGAGCGTCAGGTCGTCCACGTTGAACTGCCGGTAGGGGCAGGCGTAGAGGTACCACAGGCCGGTGTACTGGGTGGTCTCGAAGAACAGCGAGGTGCCGAAGGCGATGAGACCCGAGGCGAGTAGGCCGCGGCGCAGGTGATAGCGCAGGTAGACGCCCAACGGCAGGAGCAGGACGAGATTCAGCAGGGTGGTCCAGGTGGGGGCCAGTCCCAGGAGGTTCATCACCGACCGGTCGCCGCCGGCGGCCGCCGCGACCGTGTGTCGGAAGGCGAAGGGCTCCAGCTGCGGATCGGATGCGTATCGGGTGACGAGGCAGTGCGCGTCGGTGTCGGCCGGCAAGGGCATCAGCGTCTGCAACAGCGCGGCGACGAGGTAGAAGACGAAGCTGTAGAAGACGAGGACCGACCAGCCCCCCGCCCGACCGCGCCGCCGGTAACCGCGAACGGCCACGGGGATCATGATCACGGCGACGATGACGGGGAAGATCAGGACCGCCGCCTCGACGGGCAGCAGGTAGGTACGGAACACGGTGGTGCTTTCTGCGTGGCTGCCCCGGGCGGGACCGGGGGTGACGGGCGGGCCGGGAGCGCGGAGCCGGAGACCTCCCGGCCCCCGCGACACGACCGACGGGGTGGTTTCCCCCGATCGGGGAAACGGAAACCGACGGGCCCGGAGCGGGCCGTTCGCCGGGTTCGCCAACCGTTCGCCGGGGGGGACTGCTCTACAGTGGGGGGTCGCGAACCCGGCGCGCCCCTCCCGAACGGAAGGCCCGCACATGCCCCGCACCGTCGTCGCGGGACCGGCTGACGCCCGGGGCCCGGACAACCACCTCAGTGCCGTGTTCTCGGACGATGCCGCCCGGGACGCTCACATGGTCCGCTTCCTGCGGCCGGCCTTCGAGCGCGGCGAGCGGATGGAGTACTTCACCGAGGCCACCCCGCCCGAGACGGTTCTTCGGGTGCTCGAGGACCACGGCCTCGACGCGACGGGGGCCAGGGAGCGGGGCCAGCTCTCGGTGGTGGCGGCCCGGGACGCCTACCTCTCCGATGGCCCCTTCGACCCCGACCGCATGGTGGAGCAGTGGCACCGTTCGGTGCGGGAGGCGGAGCGGGCCGGCTTCGACGGACTGCGGGCGGTCGGGGAGATGTCCTGGTACGGCCGGGGTGTTCCGGGCTCCGAACGGCTCCTGGAGTACGAGCTCCGGATCCACCGGGAGGTCTTCGAGCGGCTGCCGTCGCTGGCCGCCATGTGCCTGTACGACCGCCGGTTGATGACCGACGCCGACGTGGCCCTGCTGGACGGTGTCCACCCGGAGCACCGCCGGATCGGAAAGGAGCGCCTTCCCCCGCCGACGCTGCGGGTCGTGCCCCTGGAGGGCCGAGCGGGAGTCGCCCTGGGGGGTGAGGTGAACCACTCGGTGCGACACGTGGTGACCGGGGTCGCGGCGGCCCTGGCGTGCTCCGAGACCCCCGGCACCCGTGGCACCTCCGGGGAGGGGGTGGTGGAGCTGGACCTCTCGGAACTGGAGCACATCGACCTCGACGGGACGGTCCGCCTGGTGTCCGCCGCCACGCGGGAACCGGGCCGCCGGCTCGTGGTGGTCGACCCGCCGCCGTGCCTGCTGAGGCTGCTGGACATCTTTCCCGAACTGAACGCCGCGCTGGAGGTCGTGTCCCGATGACGAGAGGCACCGCGGCCGCGCCCGGCGAAGAACGAGTCGACGCCTTCACCCACCCCGCCTTTTTCTACCACGGCGAGGACGGTTTCCTCGCGGGTGTCGGGGCGTTCGTCCGGGCCGGGCTGGAGAACGGGGAACCGATCCTGGTGGTGTTGCCGGAGAGCCGCGAGCGCCTGCTGCGCGAGGACCTGGGGGCGCTGGCCCGGGAGGTGACCTGGCCCGTCACCGGGGTCTTCGGCCCCAATCCCGGACGGGCCATGTCGGCGTTCCGGGAGTTCGTCGACCGTCACCCGAACGGCCACCCCCGGGTGGTGGGCGAACCCGTGTGGCCCGGGCGGGACACCGAGGAGGTGCGGGAGGTGCTGCGACACGAGATGCTGTTCAATCTGGCACTCGCCGGGAGCTCGGCCTCCGTGCTGTGCCCCTACGACGTGTCCTCGGTTCCCTCCGGGGTGCTGGAGGAGGCGCGTCGTTCCCACCCCACGATGCTGGAGAACGAGGGGCAACGACCGAGTCCCTGGTACACCGGCCGACGGGAACGGGACGTGCCGTTGACGGAACCGCCCACGAGGGCGGTCTCGCTGCCCTACGACGAGGAGACGCTGAGCGCGGTGCGGGGCTCCGCCGAGCGCTGGGCCCGGGAGGCGGGCCTGTCCGGTGCGCGTCGGACCGATCTGGTGCTGGCGATCGCGGAGGCCACCACCAACTCGGTACGGCACGGTGGCGGTACCGGGGTGCTGCGACTGTGGGTCGACGGCTCCCGGGCCCGGGCGGAGACGCGGGACGCCGGGCGGCTGTCGGACCCCCTGGCCGGAACCCACCGCCCCGATCCGTTCTCGGCATCCGGGGGGCGAGGGCTGTGGATGATCAACCGGTTGTGTGATCTTGTGCAGATGCGATCGCTTCCGGACGGTTTGGTGATCCGGATGACGATGACACTCGACTCCCCCGGTGTTCCGCCCCCGCCCCGGTGGGGGTGAGCGGGGCGGGGACCGGACGAGGAGGGGAACGGTTGATCGCTCAGCGATCGATCCGCACGTGCGCGTCGACGGTCGTGCCATCGGGATCGGAGTCGATGGTCACCCGTCCCGTCAGAGCGCGGATGAGTTGCAGGCCGCGCCCGCGATGGGCGTCGGGATCGGGGCGGGGGGCCCGCCAGGTTCCGCTGTCCGCGACGGTCAGGTGGATGTCCCGGGCGGTGGCCCGGGCGGTCAGACGCACGGTGCCGCCGGGGGTGTCGCGGTGACCGTGCTCGACGGCGTTGGCGCATGCCTCCCCGGCGACGAGCAGAACCTGCTGGATCACGTGTCGTTCCGGCCCGAGATCGGTCAGCCAGGCACGCAGGGCGGCCCGCACGCCGGCCAGCCGGGCGGAATCCGCCGGGAAGGTGACCTCCAGGGGGCGGGTGTGGCGGTAGAGCAGCATCGCCACGTCGTCGCGGTAACCGGCGCCGGGCAGGGGCCCGACGAACCCGCCGTCCTCGTCGGATGAGGGTTTCAACCCCCTCATGACCGCGTCGGCCAGATCCTGCAGCGGTGCGTCGAGGCTCTCCGCCACCACCGTCGCGGCCCGTTCGATGCCGATGTCCAGGGGGCGTCGGCGGCGTTCCACCAGACCGTCGGTGTACAGCAGCAGCACGGAGGTGGACGGGAGGATCCGTTCGGCCTCCGGCCGGGGGTGGCCCGGGCGCACCGCCAACGGGGTGGAGCGTCCGCCGTCCAACAGGTCGTGGCCACCGTCCGGGCGGACGAGGATGCCCGGCGGATGGCCGGCGCTGCTGTAGACCAGACGTCCGGTGTCCGGGTCCAGGACCCCGCAGAAGACGGTGGTGCAGATACCGCCGGGGACGAGCGCCGCGAAACGGTCGAGGGCCGTCAGGGTCCGCGCCGGGCCGGTGGACTCCAGCAGCAGGGCCCGGCAGGCGCTGCGCAGCTGGCCCATGACCGAAGCCGCCTCCAGGCCGCGACCCACGCAATCGCCCACCACGATGCCGATGCGTCCGTCGGGCAGCTCGACGGTGTCGTACCAGTCGCCCCCGACCTGCAGGGGACGGGCGGCGGGTTCGTAGCGGACCGCGAAACCGTCGGGCAGACGATCGGGCCCCAGGATGGCGCGCTGCAGGGCCAGGGCGGTCTCACGGTGCTGTTCGAAGGAGTGGACGCGGTGCAGAGCCTGTCCGAGCCGACCGCCCAGGACGGCGAGCAGGGTGAGGTCCTCGGGGCCGAGGGGGCGGTGCGGGGCGGGTTCGATCCACAGTCCGAGGCGTCCGCCCGGGTGGTCGAGGGTGATGCCCACCCCCGCGGGATCGCGGGTGGTCACCGGGCGCAGGGGAACGGTGTCGTACAGGCCGATGAGGGCCTCCCGCACCGGGTCCGGGGAAGGGCCGCCGTCGGCGCCCCTCTCCCGGCGGCCCGAGGGTCCGAGGGCTTCGGGTGTTCCGGGGGAAGAGCCCCCGGGGGGCGAGGGCTCCCGCTCCGACACCGAGGCGATCCGCCGCACGCAACCGGTCTCGTCGCGGTGGGCGGCGACGACCCGGCGGGCGTGCCACAGGTCGCGCAGCTCCTCCATCGCGACGCGCAGGGCCTCGTCGGTACCGGACGCCTCGGCGAGCCGGATGCCCATCGCGGCCATGGCGGCTTCGCGCTGCGCGGCGAAGCGTTCCTCGGTGATGTCGCGCAGGGTGCCGACGACCATGCGGCCCCCCGTGTCGGGGTCGTGCACCTCACTGAACCCGATGGCCACCCACAACAGGTGGCCGTCGCGGTGCACGACGGGGGCCTCGTGGTGGCCCTCCGGGTGTTCGAGGAGCCGGGTGAAGGTCTCCGTGGCGAGTCGGTGCTCCTCGGGGTGACGCTCGGTCCCCGGCCACCAGGGGTGCTCCGGGAGGTAGGGCAGGCCGCCCGGACCGTAGCCGAGCAGATCGGTGAAGGCCGAGTTGATCTCGACCACGGCGCCGCGCTCGTCACAGACGAAGAACGCCTCCTGGAGGGAGTCGATCAGCGCCGCCCGCCAGTGCGCGTGATGGTTGCGCAGGCGGGCCAACTCGACGGTGGCCCGTACCCGGGCGCGCAGTTCACCGGCGGAGAACGGCTTGACCAGGTAGTCGTCCGCGCCCGCCTCCAGACCCTCGATGGATGCCTCCTGCCCGGCCCGGGCCGAGAGCAGCAGCACCGGCACCCCGGCGGTGCGCGGATCCGCGCGCAGGGCGGCGACGAGTTGGAGGCCGTCCATGCGGGGCATCATGACATCGCTGACGACCAGGTCCGGGGGATCCGCCCGGACGGCCTCCAGCGCGGCGAGGCCGTCCGGGACGGTGGTGACCCGATGGGCGTCGCTCAGCAGACCGGTGAGGTAGTCCCGCATGTCCGCGTTGTCGTCGGCGATCAGGACCCGGCTCGTGGCGGAGGGGAGGGCTGGGGGCTG
>NZ_VKHT01000247.1 GCF_014141535.1 Streptomyces alkaliphilus
CCTCCCGCCGACCGGCCTCCACGCCCCCCTCGTCACCCCCTTCGACAGCGAGGGGCGTCCCGACGCATCAGCCCTGGAAACCCTCGGCCACGAACTCCTGGAGGAGGGCGCCCGCGGCCTCGTCGCGCTCGGCACCACGGGGGAACCGACCTCCCCCGATCCCGCCGAACGGGCCACCGTGCTCGATGTCTGCGCGCGGGTCGCCCGGGAGCACGACGCGCTCCTGACGGTTGGAGTCGGGGGCGGCGACACCCGGACGGTCGAGCGCGCACTGGCGGACCTCGCCGACCGTCCGGGTGTCGGGGCGGCCCTGGTACCGGTGGTGCCGGCCTCCCGGCAAGCGGTGGAGACCACCGGGCGACTGCTCGCGGCGGTGGAACACCTCGATGTCCCCGGCCGTGCGGTCACGGCCGGTGGATCGCCCCCGGGCACCGCACTCACCCCGCCGGTCGGTGGCCGATGAACAGGGTGCGGGTCGGTTCGCCCTCGGTGCCCGACTCCGTCGCGGTCGAGACCTCGAAGCCCGTACCCCGCAACAGGCGGGTCCAGGTGGCGGCGGGGAAGAGCCCGGTGACGTGCGTATCGTGGGCCGTGCGCACGGTGCCGTCGGTCTCCCGCAGGGTGAAGGTGTACTCGGTCCGCACGGTGTGGGCACCGGGTTCCACCGGCAGTCCCCACTCCAGGTACCGGACCCCGCGCCCGTCCGCCGCGTCCTCCCCGCCCCAGTCGGTGCGCGGCTCGTACGTCTCGGTGAGGTGGTCGGGGAAGAAGACGGCCACGCCTCCGGGGCGACAGTGCAGGTAAGCAGTCCGGAAGGCCGCAGCCAACTCCTCCTCGGTGGTCATGTAGTCGATCGCGTCGTGCACCAGCACGGCGTCGAAGGTCCGTTCCAGGCGGAGCTCCCGCATGTCGCCGCGCAGGTGTTCCACCCCCGGGTTGAGGGCGCGGGAGACCGTCAGCATGTCCTCGGCGAGGTCCACCAGGGTCATGGCGTACCGGGAGCGCAGATGGAAAGCGGTGTGTCCGCCGCCGCTGCCCAGTTCCAGCACCGTCCGCACCGGGCCCTCGGCGGCGGCGAACAGCCCGGAGGCCGTGCGGGCGTCGCCCTCGTAGACCTCCACCGGGGAGATCAGTGGCCACCAACGGGCCAGGTCGCCGTACATGCGGGGATGGGGGTTCGGGGAACCGTCGGGCGCGCTCATGATGGTGTGCTCTCCACCGCCGGAGGGAAGGGACTGTCGGCCCCGGCGGGCGGCGCACCGGTGTCCGCCCGCATCGTAGGCCGCGCGGACGCGGTACGGACAACGGATCCGATCACCCCGCACGGTCCGGCGCGGCCGGCGGGGTCGGCGCGGCCGACGGGGAGCGTGCGGCGAGGCATGCGGCGGGGGATGGCTGCCCGGTGGGCGCCCCCTTCCGTACCGCCGGCCCGGCGTGCGCGTGTAGGCCCGCCCTCGGGCATAGGGTCGGAAACGCGACGCCGGGTGCGCCGTGCCCGACCGGGGGAGTCGGGGACCCGATGGAGGAGAGCGGAGCGGCTCGTGGTGCGACGGATCGCGGCCCGGCTGTGGCGCGGTACCCGGGGTTCGGTGCAGTGGCGCCTGCTGTGGTTGGCGAACGCCACGTTCATGATCGGGGTGACCGGGGTGGTGCGGGACGACCGGGGACGGTTCCTGCTGCTGCGTCATCGCATGTGGCCCGAGGACCGACAGTGGGGGCTGCCCTCCGGCTACGCGGTACGGGGCGAGGAGTTCGGTGCCACGGTGGAGCGGGAGGTGCGCGAGGAGACCACCCTGGAGGTGCGGGCCGGCCGGTTGTTGTGGCTGCGCAGTGGTTACCGCCTGCGCGCGGAGGTGGCCTATGAGGCTTTCCTCGTGGGGGGCACCCTGAAGCCGGAGCGCACGGAGATCCTCGAGGCCCGGTGGTGTGCGCCGGACGAGCTGCCGGATGGGGTGCAGCCGATCCACCGCGAGTTGATCGCGCTCGCGCTGGAGGGGACGGGCGGACCCGGGGGACCGGAACGGGCGACACCGCCGGGTCGGTGAGGCGGGCCGCTCCCGGCGGTTCCCCGAGCCGGGCGTTCTCGAGCCCGGCATCCCGTCCCCGGCTGCCCCGATCCCCGTGAGTCCTGCGGGGGCGTGCCGGAGGCCTTCCCGCTCACCGGTGGCGGCGCTACCATCCACACCGCATGGGAGCGCTCCCACATGTCGTGGGGCGTTTCCGGTGCCATCCAGAACGCCGTCCCCCACCACCGTTCCGTCGGCCGTCGGCCGTCGGCAGGAAGGATCCCGGATGCGCGCGTCCCCCGCACCGGCGAGCAGGGAACGTTCCCTCCCGCTCGCCGCCTGCGTTCTCGTTGTCACCCTCCTTCTGGGGGTGTTCGCCCCCGTGGCGGGTTCCGCCGCCGAGGCGGCCGAACCCGATCTCGCCCTCCCCGTCACGGTCCTCGCCTCCGACTTCGAGGACGGCACCCCCCAGGGGTGGACCGCGCGGGGCGGGGAGACGCTGGCCGTCGACGGGGACGCCGCCCGCACCGGCGCGTACGGGCTCGCCGTCACCGACCGTTCCGCCGGCTGGGAGGGGCCGGCCCTGCGGGTGGACCACATCCTGGAACGGGGCGTGGCGTACACCGTCTCCCTGTGGGTGCGACTCGCCGACGGAGCCGCGACCGACACCGCGAGGCTCAGCCTCGAACGCCGGGTGGACGGCACGACCTCGTACCACACCCTGGGCTCCGTCACCGTCGGCCCGGACGCGTGGGTGGAACTCACCGGCACCCACACCCCCACCGTCGCCACCGAGTACTCCGCCCTCTACATCGAGACGGCCGCGGGCACACCCTCCTTCCGGATCGACGACGTCCTCGTCACCCGGATCCCCGTGCCGCCCATCCAGCGGGACATCCCCGCCCTGCGGGACGCCCTCCCGGAGTTCCCGATCGGGGCGGCGGTGAGCCCCGCCGACATCCACGGCGAACGCGCCGAACTCCTCGCCCGGCACCACTCCTCCCTCACCCCGGGCAACGCCCTGAAGTGGGACGCCACCCAGCCGGCCGAGGGTGTCTTCCGTTTCACCGACGCCGACCCGATCCTCGACTTCGCCGCCGAACGGGGCATGGCCGTGCGCGGCCACACCCTGGTGTGGCACGAGCAGACCCCGCCCTGGGTGTTCACCGACGCCGACGGCGAACCGATGACCCCGACGCCGGAGAACAAGACCCTGCTCCTGGAACGCCTGGAGACGCACATCAGGGAGGTCGTCGGCCGCTACGGAGACCGGATCGGCACCTGGGACGTGGTCAACGAGGTCATCGACGAGAACCGGCCGGACGGGATGCGCCGCAGCCCCTGGTACGAGATCACCGGCCTGGACTACATCCGCACCGCGTTCCGCGTCGCGCACGAGGTGGCCCCCGACGCCCGTCTGGTCATCAACGACTACAACACCAACGTCCCCGCCAAGCGCGAGGCGCTGTACGAACTGGTGGCACTGCTGCTGGAGGAGGGCGTGCCCGTCCACGGGGTGGGCCACCAGACGCACATCAACATCGAGTGGCCCTCGGTCGCCGAGGCGCGGGCCATGCTGGAGCGGTTCATCCCGCTGGGGGTGGACCAGGAGATCACCGAACTGGACGTCTCCGTGTACACCGCCGCCGACCAGGTCTTCCCCGTGGTGCCGGCCGAGCGGCTGGAGGCACAGGCCCGGCAGTACCGTCGGATGTTCGACCTCTTCCGCTCGTACTCCGAGCACATCGCCTCCGTCACCGTCTGGGGGCTGGCGGACGACGACACCTGGCTCGACGGCGGGCCCCTGGACCGCAAGGACGCCCCGCTGCTGTTCGATGAGCGGCTGCGGGCGAAAGCGGCCTACTGGGCGATCGTGGACCCCGGCTGGGAGGGGGGCATCGGCCCGTCGGGGGGCTGTCTGGTGGACCACCTGGTCACCGACCGCTGGCCGGGTGGTTTCCGTGCCGAGATCACGGTGCTCAACACCGGCTCCCGGACGATCGACGGCTGGGCCCTGGGGTGGACCATGGGCCGGGGCGAGCGGGTCGACCACCTGTGGAACGGCACCCTCGCCCACCGGGGGCCCCGCGTCACGGTGGGTGACGCCTCCTGGAACGCCGTCATCCCGCCCCGGGCCTCGGTGTCCCTCGGTTACCTGGGTTCCCGGTCCGGGGCCTCCGGGAACGGGGGGCCGGCCGAGCCCACCTTCTTCACCCTCGACGACCGGGCCTGTCTCCTCCTCGCCCCGGAGGCATAGCCGGACCGCGCCCCTTTCGGGGAAGTGCCCGCCCCGCCTGCGTCACCGGCGGGGCGGGCGTCTCCGTGTCGCGTGCCCTCCAACCGGATCGGGGCGGGGGGCGTGGCGCGACTCGTGGTTCGAGCCGGAGCGCGCGCCGGGGAGGGAACCCCGGCCGCGTGAGCCCACGCGGTTCCGATGGGTGAACCGACGGGTGACAATGAAAACGATAACCATTAATCTCCTTGCGGTCGTGCCCATGCCACGCGAAGGACGGACCAATGGGACATCTGCTGATGGTCGAGAGCTGGGTCGGTTCGATGAGCGCGTTGCTGCCCAGAGCCATCGGAGAGGCGGGACACCGCTTCACCCTCCTCACCCGTGACCTGCACCACTACCTGCGTGCCGCGCGTCCCCCGGAGCCGCACCCCCTGCTCGCCGCGCGGAACATCCTCACCACCGAGACCAACGACACCCTCGCCCTGACGGAACACGTCGAACGCCTGCACGCGGTACTGGGCTTCGACGGCGTGATCTCCTCCTGCGACTACTACTTACCGACCGTCGCCCGCCTCTCCGCCCACCTCGGCCTGCCCGGCCCCGCCCCGGAAGCCGTCGAGGCCGCCTGCCGCAAGGACCTCACCCGCCGGATCCTCGTGGACGCGGGCGTCCCCGGCCCTCGTCACGCCGTCTGTCACGATCGCGCCGAACTCCTGGACGCGGCGGCGGGGATGGGCTTCCCCCTCGTCCTCAAACCGACCGATCTGTGCGCGGGCATGTACGTGCGGCGGGTCGACGACGAGGACGGGCTGCTCGCCGCACACCGGGAGTTGGCCGGTTTCCCCGTCAACGCCCGGGGTCAACGGCGTTCCCCCGCCGTCCTGCTGGAGGAGCTCCTGACCGGCCCCGAGGTCAGTGTCGAGACGGTCTCCGGGGGCGGCCTCCACCACGTCGTGGGAGTCACCGACAAGAGCGTCGCCGGCGCCCCCGCCTTCATCGAGACCGGCCACATGTTCCCCGCCGCCTCGCCCCCCGACGTTCTGCGCGAGGCCGTCGACACGGCGGTCGCCGCCCTCACCGCCCTGGGCCTGGACGAGGTGGTGGCCCACACCGAGATCAGGCTCACCCCCGGGGGCCCCGGGTGGTGGAGGTCAACCCCCGCCCGGCCGGCAACCGGATCACCGAACTGGTCCGCCACGTCACCGGCATCGACCTGCCCGCGGCGGCGGTGGAGGTCGCCATGGGGCGGGTACCGGACCTCACCCCCCGCGACACCGGGGTCGGCAGCGCCGCCATCGCCTTCCTCCTGCCCGAACGGGCCGGGGAACTGGCCGGTTTCGACGGCACCAGGGAAGCGGCCGGGATGCCCGGTGTGCGGGAGATCGACCTCGCCGCACCCGGCCGCCGCACCCGTCCAGCCCTCAGCAACAACGACTACCTCGGCCATGTGATGGTCACCTCCCCGGACCCGGGTGACGCCCGCCCCCGGGCGGAGAAGGCGTTGTCGGTACTCGGGCCCCGCTGGGCCGAGGCCCGGGAGGTCCTCGCATGACGCCCACCGGAACCCCCACCAAAACCCCTGTCTCTGATACACATCTCC
>NZ_VKHT01000248.1 GCF_014141535.1 Streptomyces alkaliphilus
GGGGTGCCTCCCCACCGGTGGTGCCTCCGGGGCCGGTGATCCCGTTCCGGGCGGGAACCCGGAACGGGCGGTTCAGACGGCGGCCTTCTTCAGGCGCCGACGCTCACGCTCGGAGAGGCCACCCCAGATGCCGAACCGCTCGTCGTTGGCGAGGGCGTACTCCAGGCACTCGGAGCGAACCTCGCAGGACAGGCAGACCTTCTTGGCCTCCCGGGTGGAGCCACCCTTCTCGGGGAAGAAGGACTCGGGGTCGGTCTGGGCGCACAGCGCGCGCTCCTGCCAACCGAGTTCCTCGTCCATCCCCTCGACCAGCACCTGCTGGAACAGCTCGGTCATCTCGCGCCCCTCGCCTTCTGTACGTCCCCGTGATGGTGTCGTTATCAATGTCCCTCAAACGACACGAGTGAAATTACAAGTGCGGTGATTCACGCCCGTCAAGCCACCTTGTGGCCCCGCCGACAGGATTCACCCTGCGGCACCACAGCTCTGCAATTAGTGTGCAAATCACTACAAACTTCTTAGCCGAAATGGAGACACTTCGGACATCTTCCCTCTCGCTTCCCTTCCGACTTCCCTCTCGCCGCACCTCCGCGCCGCCACCCCCTCCGAGGAGGAGACGTCCCGCCGCGCCCCGACGTTCCCCGGGTCGCGGGGGCGACTCCGGATCACGACTGGATCACAGCACGGCAACACCGGTCACCGGTGTTGCTGGAGCGGCACCTGTCCGCTTCCCGCAGCCATAAACCTCTCGGCTTTCAGCGACACACGAACCAGTGAAAGAAACCGGCCAAACGCCACGAAAGGTTGACGTGGGGCGATATCGGAGCGCTCCTTGAAAGGGGACGCCTCAGCAGCTCGGTACCGAGGAGGCCCGCAACCCCGGTACCGAGGGGCCTGTCCGGGAACCGTTCCGACATCCGGACACCACGCGCCGTCGGCCCCGCACCGGGCCGACATCCCCGTACCCTGGAGCCGTCCCGACCTCCCGATCTCCTCCCGGATCCCCCCGGATCCCTCCCGCATCCCGGGCGAACCCGGGGAGACCACCCGAGAGCCACGAGAGCCACGAGAGTGCCGAACTTCCGAATGGTCCCGCACGTGAGCGTCGCCCGATGAACAACGACAACGAGATCGCCGGTGACGCCAGTCAGGTTCCGCACCTGATGCCGCCGGTGCCCGCGCACCCCTCGGCGGTGGCCGATTTCGTCGCCCTCGCCCGTCGCGCCGCCCGCGACCGGGACCGCTGGGAACACCTGGTCCGCTACGACCCGGTGAGCCGCTGGTACCACCGCCTGGAGGCGGGTCCCGGCCACGAGGTGTGGCTCCTCGGTTGGCTGCCGGGCCAGGGCAGCGGCCGTCACACCCACGGGGCCTCCTCCGGGGTGTGGACCGTCCTGCGCGGCGCGCTCACCGAACGGACCGGACCGGCCGGGACAGGCACCCGGCTCGCGACGCCCGGGGCGTTGCACCTGACGGCGCCGCGGAGCGCGCACGAGGTGACCAACGACACCCTGGAACCGGCGGTCAGCCTGCACGTGTACTTCCCGGGTCTCACCGAGATGCCGATGCTGCCCGCCGACCCCGCCCGGAAGGGCGCGGTGCCGGTCCGCCACCGGCCGCTCGGCGCTCCCGTCGGGAATCCGGACGGATCGCCGACACCCTCGGCCCCCGGTACCTGCTGACGGGGCGACTGACAGACTGGGCGCATGCAGCGCATCGTGGTACCGGCCGGCGGCATCGGCGGAGCCCGTTTCCTGCGCGGCCTCAAGCGGGCCGCGCCGGAGGCGGAGATCACCGTCATCGGCAACACCGGCGACGACATCCACCTGTTCGGGTTGAAGATCTGCCCGGACCTCGACACCGTCATGTACACCCTGGGCGGCGGCATCCACGAGGAGCAGGGCTGGGGCCGGGCCGGGGAGACCTTCGCGGTGAAGGAGGAGTTGGCCGCCTACGGGGTGGGGCCGGACTGGTTCGGGCTCGGCGACCGGGACGTGGCCACCCACATCGTGCGCACCCGGATGCTCGCCGCCGGTTATCCGCTCAGCGCCGTCACCGAGGCGCTGTGCGCCCGCTGGAACCCGGGTGTGCGGCTGCTGCCGATGAGCGACGACCGCGTGGAGACGCACATCCTCATCGATGACCCCGCCGAGACGGGGGAGCCCGCGGAAACCGGTGCCCCGGTCACCACCGGCGCGCCCGCCGGACACACCATCCCCTCCGAACGCCCCGGGAAGGGCGGCGCGGAGGATGACTCGGTGCGCCGGCGCGCGGTGCACTTCCAGGAGTACTGGGTGCGTATGCGCGCCTCCGTGCCCGCCCGCGCCGTGGTTCCGGTGGGCGCCGACCGCGCCACTCCCGCCCCCGGCGTGCTGGAGGCGCTGGAGCAGGCGGACGTGATCCTCTTCCCGCCCTCCAACCCGGTGGTGAGCATCGGCACCATCCTGGCCGTGCCCGGCATCCGGGAGGCGATCGCCGACGCCGGAGCCCCCGTGGTCGGCCTCTCCCCCGTCATCGGCGGGGCGCCGGTGCGCGGCATGGCCGACCGGGTACTGGCCGCCATCGGCGTGCCCGCCACCGCCCCCGGGGTCGCCGCGCACTACGGCGCCGGGCTGCTGGACGGCTGGCTGGTGGACACCGCGGACGCGGACGCGGTCCCGGAGATCGAGGCGGGCGGGGTGCGCTGCCGCGCCGTGCCGCTGCTGATGACCGATGAGGAGGCCACCGCCGCGATGGCCCGCGAGGCGCTGGCGCTCGCCGAGGAGGTGCGCGCGTGAGCCGCGCGACGGAGTACCGCGTGTGGGCGCCGCCCGGCATACCCGAGGTGCGCCCCGGCGATGACCCGGCGGAGCTGATCGCCACCGCCCTGACCGCCCCCGGACAGCCGCCCCCGAGGAACGGGGACGTGTTGGTCGTCACCTCCAAGATCATCAGCAAGGCGGAGGGCCGAGTGGTCCGCGCCGAGGACCGGGAGGCGGCCGTGGACGCCGAGACGGTCCGGGTGGTGGCGCGGCGCGGAGCCGCCCGCGTCGTGGAGTCCCGACACGGTTTCGTGATGGCCGCCGCCGGCGTGGACGCCTCCAACACCCCGCCGGGCACCGTTTTGTTGCTGCCCGCCGACCCCGACGCCTCGGCTCGGCGGATCCGTGAGGGACTGCGCGAGCGATTGGGGGTGGAGGTCGGGGTCGTCGTCAGCGACACCTTCGGGCGGCCCTGGCGGGAGGGGCAGACCGACGTGGCGATCGGCGCGGCCGGCGTGCGCGTGATGGACGACCTGCGCGGCGGGACCGACACCCACGGCAACCCGCTGGGTGTGACGGTCACCGCGATCGCCGACGAACTCGCCGGGGCCGGTGACCTGGTGAAGGGAAAGGTCGAGGGGCGGCCGGTGGCCGTGATCCGGGGCCTGGCCGAGCACGTGGGGAGCGGCCGGGCCGGCACCGGCGGGGAGAACTCGGCGGAGCCCTCCGCCCGCGACCTGATCCGGGACCCGGCCCGGGACATGTTCCGCCTGGGCACCTCCGAGGCGGTGCGCGAGGCGGTGACGCTGCGCCGCACCGTCCGCGAGTTCGCCGCCGAGCCGGCGGTGGACCCGGCGGCGGTCCGGCGCGCGGTGGCCGCCGCGTTGACCGCGCCAGCGCCCCACCACACCACCCCGTGGCGGTTCGTGCTGCTGGAGTCACCGGCCGCGCGGCTGAAGCTGTTGGACGCGATGCGCGAGGCGTGGATCGCCGACCTGCGGGCCGACGGCCGCTCGCCGGAGGCGATCGAGCGGCGGATCCGGCGCGGCGACGTGCTGCGCCGGGCGCCCTTCCTCGCGGTGCCCTGTCTGGTCGCCGACGGCGCCCACCGGTACCCCGACGAACGGCGATCGGGCGCCGAACGGGAGATGTTCGTCGTCGCGGCGGGGGCCGGGGTGCAGAACTTCCTGGTGGCCCTGGCCGGTGAGGGGCTGGGTTCGGCCTGGGTGTCCTCGACGATGTTCTGCCGTCCGGTGGTACGGGAGGTACTGGAACTGCCGGAGGACTGGGATCCGATGGGGGCGGTGGCGATCGGGTATCCGGCCGCCGCGCCCCGGCCCCGGCCGCCGCGTCCGGTCGAGGAGTTCGTGATCGTGCGCTGAACGGAGCCGTCCGGCCCCGGAGTCCCTCCCCATGGCGTCCCGATGGGCGTCCCGTCGCGGTCCGTGCCGGCGGGTCCCGGGGGACGGCCCGTCGGGTGGCGTGTTCGCCCCTGCGGCCCGGCCGGATCGGTTCGCCGGTGATGTCGCCGTGTCCCCGTGGCCCCCGATCCCGCCGGGCGACCGGGAGGTGCCCGGCGGCCCGGGCCGGCGGCCCGGGCCGGGGTCACCTCCCGCGGGCGGCGGGGCGGTTCACGCGCAGCCGATCCGGTCCCCGCGGGCGGCGACGATGCCCTGCCCCTCGTCCCCGTCGTCCCCTTCCCTCCCGGCACGGGACTCGGTGCCGCTCACCGGCTGTCGGCCGTCCCGCACCCGTTGGACCTCCTCGAAGTCCTCGCCGATGGTGAGCAGCAACTCCGCGTCCCGGTCGGGGTCCTCGCGCAGCTGCGCACCCGGCACGGCGGCGGCCAGGGCGGCGGCCTCCGCCCGGCGGTCGGGGGCGTGGGTGATGGTGGTGCGGTGGTGTCGTTCGCCCGTACCACCCTCCGCCGGGCCGCCGGCGGCCTCGGCGCCGGGGACGCCGGCGGTGAGGAAGCCGGTGGCGGCCAGGTCCCGGTCGACCCGGGTCGCGAGTTCCCCGCGTCCCCCGGCGTCCTCCACCCGGACCCGGATCTGCTGCGGGGCGATGTCCACCGGCACGATCCCGCCGTCCCGGCCGCCCTCGTGGTCGGGGACGAGCGGACGGTCCTCACGGATGGCCGCGAACAGGCGCTCCGCGGCCTTCTCGTCCCATTCCAGGGCGGGACCGCCGAGCCGGCCGACGGGCACCGAGGCGAGCTCCACGGCTCCCGCGTCCGCTCCCCGCAGGGTGCGGGCGATGTCCAGCAACTCGGGCACCCCCAGCCCCGGGTCGGCCCGCACCGAGTCCAACAACCGGCCGACGACACGCCGCAGGAGCGCGGGGTCGAGCAACACCTCGGCGTCGGCCACCCGGTGGGCGAGGGCGGCCAGGAAACGCTGCTGGCGCTGGATGCGGCCGAAATCGGCGGTGGCGTCCACCTCCCGGGCGCGCACGTAGGACAACGCCTCCCCGCCGTTGAGGGTGCTGGTGCCGGCGGGCAGGTCCAGGCCCGACTTGGGATCGTGCAGCGGGCGGGGGGTGCACACGTCCACGCCGCCGATCTCGTCCACCGCGCGCATGAAGCCGACGAAGCCCACCTCCAGGTAGTGGTCCACGCGCACGCCGGTCATCCGCTCGACGGTACGGACCATCAGCTGGGGACCGCCGTGGGAGAGGGCGGCGTTGAGCTTCGCCTCGTGGGGTTCGTGCCGTTCGGTGGTGCCGGGGAGGGTGTGGGCCTCCAGTTCGGTGTGAGAGTCGCGGGGGAGGCTGATCACGCTCGCCCGGTCCCTGGCCTCGGAGAGGTGCAGGAGCATGATGGTGTCGGCACAGTGGCAGGGTTCTCCGCCCAGGCGGTACCGGTGGCGTTCCTCGTCGGTGAGGCCCTCGCGGCTGTCGCTGCCGATGAGCAGGATGTTGAGGCCGGGGCCGGCGGCGGGACGGCCGTCGCCCCGGGGGATGGCCTCGACCCGTTGGACGCTCCCCTCCACACCGGTGACGACCGCGTGGCCGACCCCGCCGGTGAGCAGGACGAGACCGGAGAGGGCGGCCGCGGCGCGCAGGCCCCACCGCGGACGCCCGGCGGGTGGGCC
>NZ_VKHT01000249.1 GCF_014141535.1 Streptomyces alkaliphilus
GGGTGTGGGGGTGCCTCAGACGGTGACCAGGGTGGTGAGCGAGCGCGGGGCGAAGGCGGCCTTCCCGCGCACCGTGCCGGCGGGGGCCATGGACCGGTCCTCGTCGGTGGTCCAGGCGGTGCCCTCCAGCCCCGGGAGGTCGGCTCGCACCGTCTCCCGGGCCGTGTTGAGGACCACCACCACCCGACCGCCGCCCTCGTTGCGGAAGGCGGTGACCAGCAGGTCGGGGTGGTCGCAGGTCACCCGCAGCGCCATCGCGCCGGGGCGCACGCACCGGCTCCACCCGGCGAGCGCCCACAGCCGTTTGGCCACCCGGTAGCCGGTGCCGTCGTCGTCCACCCGGATGGGCGCCCTGGTGGTGCCGGTGGAGACGCCGAACCAGTAGACGTAGCCGTTGACCTCGCCGAGGGCGAACGAGTCGTGGATCTGGCGGGCCACCGCCATCCCGTCGAAACCGCTCCCGTCGTCCCAGCGCTCGTTCCAGGTGTCGCCGTCCGGGGACCACTCCGACATCCAGGTCGGCTTCCGGGTGGGCAGCGGTCGGTCCACCGGGGCCTCGTAGGGGTGGCCGGTGTGCAGGTCCATCAGCGCGGCGGCCTCCGGGTCCTCCTCCACGGCCAGGGTGTACTCCACCGCGCCCTTCCAGCCGTAGGAGTCGCAGCCGGCCAGGCGCAGGCCGGCGCGGCGGATCCGGGGGCCGATGACCTTCGTGTAGGCGGCGGCCTCGGCCGGCGTGAAGCGCATCGAGGCGTAGTCGATGGTGAAGTCCGGCTCGTTGGTGAAGGCCAGGTCGGTGACGGCGATGCCCTCGGCCCGGTAGAGGTCGGTCCAGCCCAGCAGGTAGCGGGCGTACGACTCGTACCACTCGGGCAGCAGCGAGCCGCCGTCGGAGTCGCTGCCGTTGTCCTTCATGTAGCCGGGGGCGCTCCAGGCGCTCGCGAAGAAGCGTCGGATGCCGTACCGGCGGGCCTCGCGGGCGAGCCACAACTGCCCGCTGTCGTCGCGGTCCCAGCGCAGGCGCGGTTCGGCGCGCGGTCCGCCCGGGTCCTCGGGCTGGACGGAGAGCATCCGGTCGCCGGAGGAGTCGGTGGAGGAGCCGATGCCCAGGCGCAGGATGCTCAGGCCGGCGCCGGTGCGGCGGCTCATCAGCAGGTCCAGCACCTCCCGTCGGGGCCCCTCGGGGAGTTCCCGCATCACCCGGGCGCGCTGGAACGCCTCGCAGAAGCCGAAGCCGTCGATCCGTCGCAGGGGTTGTCTGCCGATGTCGATCCCGGTCACACGCACCTGCCCTGAAAGTTTCATAGGTGAGACGAGAATTTTCGTCCCGAACCTAAAGGGGTCCACCAGAGGGAGTCAACAGTGCGAACGAGCCGGAAAGCTTTCGGCGGTCCGTGGAGTCTGCCGGATGGGAAACGCTTTCTGGCCTGCGGTGCTGCGGTTTGACGTGAAGTCGGGAGAAGGATGTGGCGCCCGGGGGGTTGACCCCTTTGGAGGGTCCGCCTACGTTACCGCCACCGAAAGTGTTGACTCGTCACCGAAAATTTCACGTCCGGTTGGACGGTGATCGAGCACCTCCGTGTGTCCCGCGCAACGGCCCGGCAGTGGCGCCGTGCGCCTCCCCCTGTCCGAACCGTGGTCGAGCCGTGCCGAAAAGGGGTCGATGATGACCGAAATGAGGGGTGTGCCGCTGGGCACCACCCGCCGGGCCGTACTGCGCAACACCGCCTTCATCGCGATGGCCGGCATGTCCGCGAGCGCGTGCGGCGTCTTCTCCACCGAACCCGACGGCGGCGGGAACGGCAACCGTGCCATCGGTCTTCTCCTCCCGGACGACGCCACCAACCGGTATGAGGCGTTCGATCGCCCACTCATCGAGGCCGGCATCGCCGAGCTGTGCGAGGACTGCGAGGTCACCCACGGCCACGCCACCGACGTCGACCGGCAGAAGCAGCAGTTCGTCGACATGCTCGGCCGGGGGGTCGACGTGATCATCCTCGACCCGGTGGACGCGGCCGCGACCGGCCCCTGGGTCGAGGAGGCCGCCGCGGAGGGCGTGCCGATCGTCGCCTACGGCCGCCTCGCCGAGGGAGACATCGACGCCTACGTCTCCCACGACGCCCGGGCCGTGGGGCGCCTCCAGGGCCGGGCCCTGCTCGACGCCCTCGGGGACGAGGCCCCGGGCGCCCGGGTCATGATGATCAACGGCCCGTCGAGCGACCCCGGGGCGGACCTCATCGAGGCCGGTGCCCGGGAGGTCCTCGATCCGGTCGTGGAGATCGTCCACGAGCAGGGGATCGAGGGCGGGGACCCGGCCCTCGCCGAGGAGGCCGTCGCCTCCGCGGTCCGGTCACTGGGCACCGACGGCTTCGACGCCGTCCTCGCCGCCGACGACGCCCTGGCCGGGGGCGTCGTCGCGGCCCTGCGCGACGCCGGTGTCGAGGACCTCCCGGTCGGCGGCGGGGACGCCGATCCGGCCGGCCTCCAACGGATCGTCTCCGGCGAGCAGACCCACACCATCCACCGGCCCCCGGCGCCCCGGGCCGCGATCGCCGCCGGGATCGCCGTGCGCCTGCTCGATGGCGAGGACTTCTCCGACCTCGCCCCCGACCGGGTGGACGGCACCACCACCGAGGGCGTTCCCGGCGCCCTCCTGGAACCGGTCCCGGTCACGGCGGACAACATCCGGGAGACGGTCATCGCCGACGGCTTCCGCACCGTCGAGGAGATCTGCACCCCCGGGTTCGCCGACGAGTGTGCGGAGGCGGGCCTCGGCGGGTGAGCCGGGGAGCGGGGTGGGGACACCCCTCCCGCGTCACGGGCCCTCCGGTTCGGCCCCGGGTCCGGTGGCCGCCGGGTGCCGCGCCGGGGCGTCGACCGTCGCCCCGCCGGGTGCCGCGACCACCCGTCCGCCCACCACTCCCGCCCTTCCGCGGACATCCCCGTGCTCACGGACCCCACGATCCGACGCGCCCGACGCGCCCGGCAGGTCTTCGTCGTCGGCGGGGAGGGCGGGGACGGTGGAACGGTGCGACGCGCCGGTGCCGGCGTCGTCCGGACGCGTCCAACCGTGTTCACGATCGCGAGTTCCCTCGCCGCTCCCGCCGGGCTCTCCCGGGCCGGTGACGTCCGCGGGAGCCCGGGTGGGGGCGACCGGTTGACGAACGTCATAGCGGTGGCCGTCATCGGCGGCGCCCGCCTCCCCGGCGGTCACGGCCGGCTCCGGTACGCGCCGGTGGGCGCCCCGGCGACCCGGACGAACACCGCCGCCCCGGACCCCGGGGGGATGACCGGCGGGATCCGGCACACGATCACCGGGGTGGTGCCGCCCGTCGCCGTGGTCGTCGCCTTCCGTCCCCCGGCACCCCGGCACAGCGTCCGACATGCCCGGACCGTCCCGGAGACACCGGAGGGGCCCCTCGCCGCGGGCCGCCGAGGGCCTCCGGGAACCGACGGGGGCGTCGGGACGTCTCCCCCGGGGCGACCGGGATCCTTCGCGTCCGCGCACGGGGGTACGGCTGTACGGGTGATGCATCTCGCATCCCGGGACGCGGCCCGGGGCAGGCGGAAGACTAGACTCGGTTGATCGGCAACGGGGCCGCCCGCGACGATCGGCCCGTCGGTCCGAGTCGCCGTCCCCTGCCGGGGACGACGGCCCGAGAACCGTCGACGACGTGGACGACACACGCCGAATCGACGCGAACAGGCGGAGAGGCACGTGAGTGCAAGCGAGAGCAAGGAGGCACGGGTGGCGCTGCTGACCCGGATCAGGGGACCGCGCGATCTCGACCGACTCACCCCGGACGAGCTCCGGGAGCTCGCCGCGGAGATCCGCACCTTCCTCATCAGCTCGGTCGCCAGGACCGGTGGCCACCTCGGCCCCAACCTCGGCGTGGTCGAACTGACGATCGCCCTGCACAGGGTGTTCGACTCGCCCGCCGACCGCATCCTGTGGGACACCGGCCACCAGAGCTACGTCCACAAACTGCTCACCGGCCGTCAGGACTTCTCCCGCCTGCGCTCCAGCGGCGGCCTGTCCGGTTACCCCTCGCGCGCCGAGTCCGAGCACGACCTCATCGAGAACAGCCACGCGTCGACCGTG
The DNA here is from genome assembly GCF_014141535.1 of Streptomyces alkaliphilus. GTDB lineage: Bacteria > Actinomycetota > Actinomycetes > Streptomycetales > Streptomycetaceae > Streptomyces > Streptomyces alkaliphilus. The sequence continues at coordinate 4,100 of NZ_VKHT01000249.1, forward strand.
CTCGGCTGGGCCGACGGCCTGGCCAAGGCCAACCAGCTGCTCGGTCGCGACCAGCACGTCGTCGCCGTCACCGGTGACGGCGCGCTGACCGGCGGCATGGCCTGGGAGGCGATGAACAACATCGCCGCGGCCAAGGACCGTCCGCTGGTCATCGTCGTCAACGACAACGAGCGCTCCTACTCGCCCACCATCGGCGGTCTGGCCAGCCACCTGGCCACCCTGCGCACCACCGATGGCTACGAGCGTTTCCTGACCCGCGGCAAGGAGTTCCTCAACCGCACCCCCGTGGTCGGCAAGCCCCTGCACGACGCCCTGCACGGTGCCAAGAAGGGCCTGAAGGACATCATCGCCCCGCAGGGCATGTTCGAGGACCTCGGCCTGAAGTACGTCGGCCCCATCGACGGCCACGACGTCGAGGCCCTGGAGTCCGCCTTCCAGCGCGCCAAGCGCTTCGGTGGCCCGGTGATCGTCCACTGCATCACCGAGAAGGGCCGCGGTTATCGGCCCGCCCGCGAGGACGAGGCCGACCAGTTCCACGCCGTCGGTGTCATCCACCCCGACACCGGCCTGCCGGTGGCCGCCTCCGGCGCCGACTGGACCTCCGTCTTCGGCGAGGAGATCCTGAGGATCGGCCGCGAGCGCGAGGACGTGGTCGCCATCACCGCCGCCATGCTGCGGCCCGTCGGACTGAAGGACTTCGCGGAGACCTTCCCCGACCGCGTCTACGACGTCGGCATCGCCGAGCAGCACGGCGCGGTCTCCGCCGCCGGCCTGGCCGCCTCCGGTCTGCACCCGGTCTTCGCGGTCTACGCGACCTTCCTCAACCGCGCCTTCGACCAACTGCTGATGGACGTCGCCCTGCACCGGCTGGGCGTCACCTTCGTGCTGGACCGCGCCGGCATCACCGGTCCCGACGGCGCCTCGCACCACGGCATGTGGGACATGTCCATCCTCCAGTGCGTGCCCGGCCTGCGTCTGGCCGCCCCGCGCGACGCCGAACAGCTGCGGCTCCAGCTGCGGGAGGCCGTCGAGGTCGACGACGCCCCCACCGTGGTGCGGTACTCCAAGGGCGCGGTCGGCCCGTCGGTCGCGGCGGTCGGCACCGAGGGCGGCATGGACGTGCTGCGCGAGCCCGGCACCGACCGGCCCGACGTGCTGCTGGTCTCGGTGGGCGCCCTCGCCACCAACTGCCTGGAGGCCGCCGAGATGCTGGAGCAGCAGGGCATCACCACCACCGTGGTGGACCCGCGTTGGGTGCTGCCGGTGGACGAGGCGCTGCCCGGCCTGGCCGAGCGTCACCGACTGGTCGTCACCGTCGAGGACAACAGCCGTGCGGGCGGCGTCGGTTCGGCGATCGCCCAGGCGCTCCGGGACGCGGACGTGGACGTGCCGCTGCGCGACTACGGCATTCCGCGTCGTTTCCTGGACCACGCCTCCCGCAAGGAACTGCTCGAGGAGCTGGGCCTCACCGGGCCCGGTCTCGCCCGGCAGATCACCGGCGTGGTCGCCCGCCTCGACGGTCGCCTCGACCCCGCCGCCGCGGCCCTGGGCAGCGACTGACGGCCCCTCCCGGCCGGTCGCCGCATCGGCACCTCCCGCGCCCCCGTCGGTTCGTCCGGCGGGGGCGCGGCGCGTCCGGTGCCACGCCCGTGCGACCCGGTGGGGATCAGTGGCGGTCGACGTGACACCGTTCCCGGGGGCGCCGGTGTGACGGGGCCCGTCCCGTCGGGGGT
>NZ_VKHT01000025.1 GCF_014141535.1 Streptomyces alkaliphilus
GGGCACGGCCGTCACGGGGTGGGGTCCGGCGAACGGAGGGCGGCACGTCGGTACAGCAGGACGCCGGGTGCCGTGGTGACGCCGTGGACCACGGTGCTGGCCGCCACCACCAGGGTTCCGACTGCCAGCACTTCGGGGGCGTTGCCGAGCCGCTGCGCCTCGGCGCACAGGTAGAACAGGGCGGAGACGCCCATGGGACCGAACCAGCCGAGGAAGACGGCGTCACGCGGGCGCAGGCCGAGCGGCCGGGCGAGCAGGAGGAGGATCGGCAGGCGGCGCAGCAGCAGCACCCCAACGACCAGCATCAGACCGCTCCCCCACCCCAGGTCGGCCCACTCCTCCCAGGGAAGCATCGCGCCGAGCAGCACGAACAGCGGCAGGACGAGGAAGGTGTTGACCGTTTCGTCGATCTTGGCCTCCTCTGCGCGTTCGGCCGCGGGGCCGGCCGCGTTGAAGGCCAGCCCGGCGACGAAGACGGCGAGCACGCCGCCCAGGTCGAGCAGGCCGGAGACACCGAGGATGAGCAGGGTCAGCAGGAGGGTGTAGACGAGTGCGGGGCCGGACTCGATCTCCCGCCGGCGTTCGGCGCCCCGCAGCAGCCGGCCCGCCGCGGTACCGAGGAGGCCCCCGAGCACGATGCCACCGAGCACCTGCCACAGGGCCTCCGCCGCCGCCGCGGGACCGGTCAGCGGACCGGCGACGGCCACCGCGGCGAGGACCAGGGGCAGCGCCAGACCGTCGTTCGCCCCGGACTCGAGGGAGAGCAGTTGCCGGGTGCGCGCGGGAAGACGGCTCCCGGCGAAGCCACCGGTGGCGACGCCCGACGCGAGGACCGGGTCGGTGGGACACAGCGCGGCACCGAGCAGCAGGGCGGCCGTCAGGCCGATGGCGGGCACGGCCGCGGCCACCGCGGTGGTGGTCGCCGCCATCCCCACCATGGCGACGAGGACGAGCAGGGTCACCGAGCGGGCCCGGGCGCGCACCTCCCGGATGGGGTATCGCAGTGCCACCGCCATCACGGAGACCGCGAGCAGGACTTCGGACGCCTCGTACACCTCATCACGGGCCTCCACGACCGTGGGAGGAGCGAGGAGCCCGGTGACCTGCGGCCCGAGCAGCACCCCCATCACCAGGGCGAGCAGCGGCGCGCTGAGCGGGACCCGCTGGAGGCGGGCGGAGAGGACCGCCACCAGCACCGCGAGGGCGCCGACCGCGGTGAGGAACACGTCCGACATGGTGAGCAGGTGCCCCGGGGCGCCGGCGGGCATGTGTCCGCCCCCGAACGGACACCCGGATGGCCCCCTCACCGGTGAGGGGCGACCGGTCAGCGGCGGCCGGGCAGCCGGACGACCTGGACGAAGAAGTCGTCGATCTGTCGGACCGCGGCGATGAACTGGTCGAGGTCCACGGGCTTGGTGACGTAGGCGTTGGCGTGCAGCTTGTAGCTGCGCAGGATGTCCTCCTCCGCGGCGGATGTGGTCAGCACCACCACGGGGATATGGGCCAGCTCCGCGTCGGACTTGATCTGCTGGAGTACCTGGCGCCCGTCGTACTTGGGCAGATTGAGGTCCAGCAGGATCAGATCCGGTCGCGGGGCGTCCGGGTGAGCGCCGCGCCGGTAGAGGAAGTCGAGCGCCTCCTCACCGTCCCGGACCACGTGGAGGGTGTTGCCGATCTTGTTGTCCTCGAAGGCCTCACGGGTCATGAGCTCGTCGCCCGGGTCGTCCTCCACCAGGAGAACATCGATGGGTTCGGCGCTGGGTTCGGCGCTGGATGTCACGGAGCGGTCCCTTCCGGGGCGAGGGGGGTGGCCTGCGTCGGAGCGGCGACGGACGCCGGGGTGGCGGGAGCTTCTCCGGCCTCCTCGGGGAGGGGCAGGGTGAAGAGGAATCGGGCGCCTTCGGTGTACCCGGTGTCGATCCGGATCCTTCCGCCGTGGTACTCGACGATCTTCTTGCACAGGGCGAGCCCGATGCCGGTCCCGGAGTAGGAGTCCCGGCTGTGCAGGCGTTGGAAGATGACGAACACCTTCTCGGCGAACTTCTCCGGAATACCGATCCCGTTGTCGGCCACCCCCACCGTCAGGGAGCCGGCGTCCCCGGCGATGTCGCAGGTGACGCGAATCTCCGGTGGGTGGTCGGGGTCACGGAACTTGACGGCGTTGCCGATGAGATTCTGCCACAGCATCACCAACAGGGTCGGATCACCCTCCAGGGCCGGCAGCCGGTCGGGGCGTTCGATCCGCGCCCCGCTCTCCTCGATGACCCCGGAGAGGTTGGCCAGCGCCTTGTCCAGGGTGCGGTCGAGTTCGACGACCGCGCGGGACTCGTTGACGCGGCCGACCCGGGAGAAGGTCAACAGGTCGTTGATGAGGACCTGCATCCGTTTGGCACCATCGACGGCGAAGGCGATGTACTGGGCCCCGCGGTCGTCGAGTTTGTCGCCGTAACGCTTCTCCAGCAGTTGGCAGAAGGAGGCGACCTTGCGCAGCGGCTCCTGCAGGTCGTGCGAGGCGACGTAGGCGAACTGCTCGAGTTCGGCGTTGGAGCGCCGCAGTTCCACGGCCCGGGCGTCGAGGTCGGCGGTCTGGCGTTCGAGGCGTTCGCGCTGCTCGCGGGAGGCGGCGAGTTCGGAGACGATGCGGCGGCGCATGCCCTCGACGTCCATGGCCATGGAGCGCAGGTCGGCGGGACCCTCGGCGGGGATGTGTCGATCGAACTCACCGCGGGCGACCCTGCGGGACTCGGCCGCGAGGTGGGTGAGCGGGCGGATCACCAGGGCGCGCAACAGGATCGTCATGGCCGCGCCGGTGGCGAAGAAGGCGATGACCATGGTCAGCAGGACCGCGTCGCGGAGGGTGCGCAGGCTCCCCAGCTCCTCGCGGGTGGCGTCCCGGGCCGCGGTCAGGTGGTCGCCCTGTTCCTCGGTGAGGGTCCGCACCCGGTCGAAGGCGACCCTGCCCTCCTCGGTGACGGCGGGATCGAGTGCCCGGGGAGCGCCCTCGACCACCCCGTCGATCAGGGGCTCGGCGTGTTCCACGCGCCACTGCGCGGCGGCCTCCTCGATCTCCCGCACGTCCCCGAGCAGCGAGTCGTGGCCCTCCAACAGCTCCCGCAGACGTTCGACGGCCTCGTTCTCCTCCCGCAGTCCCAGGGTGTAGGGCTCGAGGAACCGGGGATCCGCGGTGATCGCGTAGCCACGGGCACCGGTCTCCTGGTTGACCAGGGCGGTCTCCAGGCGATATGCCTCCGCCCGGGCGGGCTGGATGGAGTCCGAGAGGTGGTGGAAGACCTCGGTGGTGCGGTTGAGGAGGTGGGCGCCGACGAGGGATCCCACCGCCACGAGGATGCCCATCGTGATCAGGACCAGGTGGAACCAGCCACGAACGGTCACCCCCGAGCGACGGCGTCCCCACCGGGATGGGGCGGTCGCCGGGTCCGTGCTCTTCGCCGTCGTCGTCATGGGGTCGCGGTCGCCTTCCCGTTCCATCGCACGTGGACCACCGCCACGTCGTCCGCCAGTCCGCCGTGTTCCTCGGCCAGGGATTCGGCCCGGCCGATCAGCGTGTCCACGAATGCCTCGGGCTCCAGGTGGGCGGCGCGGCGGGCCACCTCCAGCAGCCCCTCCTCCCCCAGCCGCTCACCACCGGGCCCGATGCGTCCCTCGAACAACCCGTCGGTGAAGAGCACCAGTCCGCCTCCGGCCGGCAGTTCCATGTCGTGGATCGTCCAGGCGGCCAGGCCGGCGGGCAGCAGGCCGAGCGCCGGGCCGCCGGGCGCCTCCATCCACTCGACCCGCCCGGCGTGGTGGACCAGCAGGCCGGGGTGGCCGGCGCGGACCACCCGGGCGCTGCGGCGGTCGGGGGCCAGGGCGACGCCGGTGAGAGTGGCGAAGATCTGTTCACCCATGCGTTCGGCGATCAGGATCTCCTCGAGCTTGCGCAACTGCCGGGAACCGGTGACACCGGTGACCACGAGGGTGCGCCAGGCGATGCGGAGTCCCACGCCCAGGGCGGCCTCGTCGGGGCCATGGCCGGATACGTCGCCGATGAGGACGTGAACGGTTCCGTCGGGGGTCTGCACGACGTCGTAGAAGTCACCGCCGAGGAGGGCCTGGGCCCGGCCGGGGCGGTAGCGGGCCACCACGTCGACCTCGCGCGGTTCCCTCAGCAGAGGGGTCGGCAAGAGGCCGCGTTCCAGGCGGGCGTTCTCCTCGGCGCGCAGCCGTCCGGCCTGGAGCGCGGCGGCGGCCTGTTCGGTCTGCTTGCGCTGGATGGCGTAGCGGACGGCGCGGCCCAGCAGTTCCGGCTCCACCCGCCCCTTGACGAGGTAGTCCTGGGCCCCGGCGGCGACCGCCGCGAGACCGGTCCGTTCCTCGGCGACGCCGGTCAGCACGACCACGGCGACACCGCCGGCGATCTCCTGCACCATGGCGAGCGCCTCGAGCCCCTGTGCGTCGGGGAGGTGGAGATCGAGCAGGACGCACTCGGGCAGTCCCCGGGCCAGCTCGGCGCGGGCCTCGGCGAGGGAACGCACCCAGGTCAGGTCCAGGCCGGGGGTGGTGTCGGCGACCAGTTCCTCCACCAGGAGCGCGTCGCCGGGGTCGTCCTCGATGAGCAGCACGGCGGGTTCGTCCCGCTCGGGGGAGCCGGAGCGCGCGGCGGGAAGTCCGAGGGTGTCGGCCGGGGAGTCCGGGGGGCCGGGGGGCGCGCTCGCCCCCCGCCCGGCGGCCGAGGGGAACGTCGCGGCTCCCTGTCGCTCGGAAAGCACCGGATCCCGCCCTCCCGTGCCGCACCCGCGGCCGATCAGTTGCTGTATGACAACTGATGAACCATACTCCCGAACCCGGGTTTCACCCGCATCGCGCCCCGCCGGGGCGTGTGTGGTGATGGCCACGGTCGGAAGCACGACGGTGGGGCCGAGGGATGTGGCGACGGGAACCGTACACCTTCCGGGATCACCGGCGGGCCGTCCCCGGTTCGGGAGGATGCGGGGCCCGGGGAGGCCCCGGGCGGGGCGGACGGGTTCGAGGGCGATCCGTTCGTCCGGACGCGCCCGGGCGATCACACCGTTCCGGCCGACACCGCCTCGCGCACGAGGGCGTCGATCTCCCACACGGAGTCGTTGACGTTGGCCAGGATCACCGTGTTGATTCCCGGATCGGGGTACCGCCGGATGATCGCCTCCACTCCCGGGTCGGCGCCGACCGCGCCGAACGAACGGGTGGGGCCCTCCCCCACCAGATACACCCCGTGACCCATGGCGGAGTCCCCGTCGATGCGCGCGGCGGGTCGCAGCGCCTCGGCCAGGCGGTCCGGGGCGAGCAGGCGGCCCTCGGCGTACGCGGTGAGGAAGCGGTCGAGGTCGGCCGCGGTCGCGAACGCCCCGCCGTCCGGGCCGCCCACGGCGGGGATCGCGAAGACGTTGCTGCGCCAGGACTCGCCCGGCCCCCGGGGCCGCAGATGACCGGTGGCGAGATCGGGGAGGATCTCGTCGGCGGCGGGGAAGCCGGCGTCCCGCATCCCGGCCGGTACGAAGACCCGCTCGGTGACGGCCCGTCGGTAGTCGGTGCCGGTGAGCTGTTCCAGGACGAGACCCAGCAGGATGTAACCGGCGTTGCAGTAGTGGTACCGCCGTCCCGGTGGGTCGTGCGGCGGCAGCCCCGCGAAGAGGGGCAGGAAGTCCGCCGGGCGCGTCATGCGGTACACGGGGCGGTCGCTCCACAGCGCGGCGAACTCCGCGACCCAATCCTCCGTGGCCGTCTCCTCGTCGAAGTAGTCGGCGACGCCCGAGGTGTGGGTGAGCAGGTGTCGGACCGTCACCTCCGGGTGCAGATCCACCGGGCGGAGGTGTGCGGGCAGCAGCCTCTCCAGGGGGATGTCGAGGGTCCTCAGGTGGTCGGGGAGCAGCGAGAGCACCGCCACGGCGGTGAACGCCTTGGTCACCGAGGCGAGGCCGAAGCGGGTGCGGGGGCCGATCGGTACGCCCGACGCCCGGTCCGCCACCCCACGGTGCGTCTCCAGCACGGTCTCTCCCCCACGGGTGATCAACACGGTCCCGGAGAAGTCCCGTTCCCGGTGGAGGCGGTCCAGCGAGGCGGTGATGTGGTCCATGGTGTCGGCACGGCTTCCCGTAGGCATGGCCGGAGTATCACCACCTCCGCCGTTCCCCCTCAAACGAATTATCCGGAGCGGATCCGCCCGGGCGGCCGGTTCACCGGGCTCGGCCGCGGACGAAAACCGATCGGGGACACGACCGCGACCTTGCATCCGGAAACCGTCCCGGTGCGGAAGGGTGGGGGTCAGCGGGAGAAGGGACATGGGGTGCGGGACGCGGATGTCGTCATCGTCGGCGCGGGGGCGGCCGGCCTGTCCCTGGCCCACCACCTGTGCGGGGCGGCCGGGGCCGGGCTGGAGGTGGTGCTGCTGGACGCCCCGCCCGGCCCGCTGCGCCCGGCCGAGCGGACCTGGTGCTTCTGGGAGGCGCCGGGCGGGGAGTGGGACGACCTGCTGACCGCGTCCTGGCGGCGGTTGCGGGTACGGGCCCCGTCGGGTCGAAAGATCGTCGACGAACCCCCCGACCTGCGCTACAAGATGCTTCGCTCGGGCGATTTCGGGACCCGGGTTCGGGCCCGGATGGCGGAGTCCGGGATCCGGTGCGTCGAGGTGACGGTGGAGTCGGTGGTGGACGGGCCGACCGGCGCGGAGGCCCGCGGCCGGGACGCGGCCGGCCGACCGGTGACCGTGCGGGGTCGCTGGGTGCTGGACTCGCGTCCGCCGCGCTCGATGGGCCCGGCCCGCACCTTGTGGTGGCAGCACTTCCGGGGCTGGTTCGTGCGCACCGAAGGGCCGGTCTTCGACCCGTCCGTCGCCGACCTGATGGACTTCCGCACCCCGCAGCCCGCCCGGGGGCTGTCCTTCGGATACGTCCTGCCGCTGGGCGAGCGGGAGGCGCTGGTGGAGTACACCGAGTTCTCCCCCACCGTGCTGAACCGCGCGGGGTACGAGCGCGCCCTGCGGGACTACACGGAACGTGTCCTGAAGGCGGGAAGGTTGACGGTGACCGGGACGGAGGAAGGCGTGATTCCGATGACGGACGCCCGGTTCCCCCGCCGGGCGGGACGGTCGGTGTTCCGGATCGGCACCGCCGGGGGTGCCGTGCGGCCCTCCACCGGCTACGCGTTCGCCGCCACCCAGCGCCAGGCCGCCGGGGTGGCCCGGGCCCTGGCGGACGGTCGGGCCCCGCTCCCTCCCCCCGCCCACCGGGGCCGTTCGCTGGCGATGGACGCCGTCATGCTGCGCGCCCTGGATCGGGGGCGGGTCCGGGGGGACGACTTCTTCACCGGCCTGTTCTCCGGGGTACCGATGGCCCGCCTGTTGCGGTTCCTGCAGGGGGAGACCCGGCCGACCGAGGACCTGACGATCGGACGCCACACACCCATGTGGCCGATGACGCGCACGGCGCTGGAGTTGCCGTGGGTGCGCCGTCGGCCCCGACCCGGACCACCGCCAGTTGTGAAAGGGGAACCATGACCCTGCTGCGCGACAACGCGCTGTTCGCGGCCTTCGACGAGGCCGCCTCCTCCTACGATCGACTGACGGCGGTGAACCCCGGCTACCACGGTCACCTGCGGCGCTCCGCGCGGCGGCTGCGCCTGCCCGACGGGGGACGCGGGATGCGACTGCTGGACCTGGGGTGCGGGACGGGTGCCTCGACCACCGCGTTGCTGGCGGCGGCGCCCCGGGCGGAGATCATCGCGGTGGACGCCTCCGCGGGCATGCTGGAGCGGGCTGCGGCCAAGTCGTGGCCGCCGGGGGTGCGGTTCGTCCACGCCCCCGCCGAGGAGTTGACGGCGGCGGTGGAAGGGCCCTTCCACGCCGTGTTCGCCGCCTACCTGTTCCGCAACCTCACCGATCCGGACGCGGTCCTGGCCGACGTGCACAAGATGTTGGTGCCCGCCGGTCGGCTGGCCGTGCACGAGTACACCCTCCGGGGGCGGCCGGTGGATCGGGCGGTGTGGTCGGCCGTGTGCTCGGCGATCATCGAGCCCGTCGGTCGCCTGGCCGGAGACCGGGAGTTGTACCGGCACCTGCGCCGCAGCGTGCTGGAGTTCGACACCGCCCCCGCCTTCGCCGCGCGGATGACGGCGACCGGCTTCGAGTCGGTGCGGGTTCTGCCGCTGTCGGGGTGGCAGACGAACATCGTGCACACCGTGGTGGGGCGCGTGCCGTGCCCCCCGGCGGACCGGCGGTGAGGGACACGACGCCGTGGCCGGCGCGGCGTGGATCGGGGAGAACGGTGGTCATGACGTGGGGAGCGGTGTGAACGGTGGGAACGGCCCCGAGGGGCGCCGGATCACGGGAGGAAACGACCGGCGGGGGCCGAACGGGTTCCGGCACGGGCGGGACCGCCGGGCGGAGGTGAGCCCGGCGCGGCCGGGGCGGCCCCGGCCGCAGGGGGACGCCCGTCCCTCGGTGGCGGTGGTCGGCGGGGGCATCGCCGGATTGGCGGCGGCCACCGCGCTGGCCGAGCGCGGTGTGCGGGTGGTCGTGCACGAACGGGAGGAACAGGCGGGCGGCCGGTTGGCGGGCTGGCCCACCACGCTGGCCGACGGTTCACGGGTGACGATGAGCCGGGGCTTCCACGCCTTCTTTCGCCAGTACTACAACCTGCGCGGATTGCTGCGTCGAACCGACCCCGCGCTGCGGGGCCTGACCCCCCTTCCGGATTATCCGCTGTGGCACGAGTCCGGTGCCCGCGACGGCTTCTCCCGGGTGCCGCGAACCCCGCCGTGGAGCGCGCTGGGGTTCGTCGCGCTCAGCCCCACCTTCGGCTGGGGCGATCTGCTGGAGATGCGACCGACCGCCGCGCTGCCGCTGTTGGACGTGCGGGTGCCGGAGGTGTACCACCGGCTGGACGGGATGAACGCCCGGGAGTTCCTGGAACGCGTCAACTTCCCCGAGGCCGCGCACCACCTGGCCTTCGAGGTGTTCTCCCGCAGCTTCTTCGCCGACCCGCGGGAGCTGTCGGCGGCCGAACTGGTGGTGATGTTCCACATCTACTTCCTCGGTTCGGCCGAGGGCCTGTTGTTCGACGTGCCCGACGAGCCCTATCCGCAGGCGCTGTGGGACCCGTTGGTCTCCTACCTGGCCGGTCACGGGGCCGAGGTGCGCACGAACAGCGTGGTGGAGACGATCGAACCGCTCGCCCCCCGGAGCGGCGGAAGTGACGGGGCGGCGGGGGTGGTGGTCACGGCGGACGGCCGCGACCGGCCGTACGACGCCGTGGTGTTGGCCACCGACCCGGGGGGGCTGCGGAAGCTGGTCACCGCCTCCCCCCGGCTGGGTGACCCGAAGTGGCGTGAGCGAATCGGGCGGCTGCGCACCGCTCCGCCGTTCCTCGTCTCACGGCTGTGGCTCGAGCGGCCGGTGGACGCGGACCGTCCCGGCTTCCTGGGCACCGGCGGCTTCGGCACGCTGGACAACGTCAGCGTGCTGGAGCGTTGGGAGGGCGAGGCCGCCCGCTGGGCGGCGCGCACCGGCGGCTCGGTGGTGGAGTTGCACGCCTACTCACTGGATCCGGGTGCGGACCGGGTGAAGGAACAGCGTCGGGTACTCGAACAGTTGCACCGGGTGTACCCCGAGACGCGGGACATCCGGACGGTGGACGAGCGGCACGAGTGGCGCGCCGACTGTCCCCTGTTCCCGGTGGGGGGATGGGTGGATCGGCCCACCGTGCGGACCGACGATCCCCGGGTGGTGGTGGCGGGGGACGGGGTGCGCACGGACCTGCCGGTCGCTTTGATGGAACGAGCCGCCACCACCGGTTTCCAGGCGGCGAACGCGTTGTTGGAGCGCTGGGGTGTACGCGGCCAGACCCTGTGGAGTGTCCCCAACCACGGCCGATCGCCGCTGCTCCGGACGCTGGCCCGCCGGTACGGCGCCCCGTCCCGCACGACGCCCTGAGCGGGCCCCCGGAAACCGCCGACACCGCTCCACACCACTCCGGCACCGCTCCGTCAACGGCGTGGTGTCGGGGCGGTGCCACGTTTCCGACACCCGGTGCAAGCGCGATACTGCGCACCGTGATGATCGGCGACGGGGCACACGAGGACGGGGAGTTCGGATGAGGGAAGTCGGAGGAGGGACCGGCACGCCGCGTCGTGCCGTGGTGATCGGAAGCGGGGTGGCGGGGTTGACGGCCGCCCGGGCCATCGCCGACCGGGGTGCCCGGGTGACGCTCGTGGAACGCGACCGACTGCCGAAGGCCCCCGTTCACCGAGCGGGTGTTCCTCAGGGGCGGCACACCCACGTCCTGCTGGAGGGCGGACAGCGGGCTCTGGAGCGGTTGCTGCCCGGGGCGGTCGGGGAGCTGTTGGACCGGGGAGCACCGAGGGTCGGCATGCCGGAGGACGTGTTGCAGTGGCAGTCCGACGGCTGGTACCGGCGCACCGCGGCCACCGCCCACCTCCTCACCCCGTCCCGGCCGCTGCTGGAATCGGTGGTACGGCGTCGGGTGCTCGCCGGCGGGCGGGTGGAGACGGTGGAGGGGACCGAGGCCGTCGGCCTGACGGGGGACGCGGAGCGGGTCACGGGTGTGGTGGTCCGCGAGCGGGGCTCCGAAGGGGGTGGTGGCCGGAGGGAGGTCCCCGCCGACCTGGTGGTGGACGCCTCGGGTCGGGGGAGCCGGGCTCCGCACTGGTTGACGGAGTTGGGCGCGGACCCGGCCCCCGAGGAACGGCTGGATACGGGCCTGGCCTACACCAGCCGGTTGTACCGCGCGGGGCCGGACCCCGAGGAGGGCGCGGGAGCGGCGCGGTACGCGGGCCAGTACGTGGTCCCGGACCCCGGGCAGGTGTACGGGGCTGTGGTGCTGCCGGTGGAGAGCGGGCTCCACCTGGTGACCCTCTCCGGGTTGCGCGGTTGTGAACCCCCCACCGACGACGAGGGGTTCACCGCCTTCGCCGCACGACTGCCCCACCCGTTGGTGCGGGAGTGGTTGAGCCGGGCCGAACCGGTCTCCGAGGCGCACGGTTTCCGCGACACCGCCAACATCCGGCGTCGGTACGACCGTCCGGGACGACGACCGGCGGGCTTCGTCGCGACGGGGGACTCCCTGTGCGCCTTCAACCCCGTCTACGGGCAGGGCATGACGGTGGCCGTTCTCAATGCCCTGGCCCTGCGTGAGGAGTTGGGCCGCCGGGACGGGGCGGAGGCCTCCCGTCGCGTTCACCGGGCGCTGCTGCGCTCCTCCCGTCAGGCGTGGGCCATCTCGGCCGGGGCGGACAAGAACATGCCGGGCGCCACCGGCAACGCGGCGGGCACCCGGGCCGTGGAACGGCCCCTCACCCTGTACATGGCACGCGTACAGCGGCGGGCCGGCGGTGACCCACTGGTGGGAGCCGCCTTCCGGGCGGTGCTGGGTCTGGTGGCACCGCCCCGGGCGCTGTTCGCGCCCCGGGTGCTGCGGGCCGTCCTCCTGGGCCCGGACCCGGCCGTCCCGGATCGGCCGCCGCTGCGTCGGGAGGGCGAGGAGACCCCCGAGCCCACCCCCGAGCGGGGCTGAACACCACCATCGAGGGCCCGTTCCCGACGCCGGGAACGGGCCCTCGGCGTTCCCGGCCGGGAACGCGGCCCGCTTGCCCGAACGGCTCAACATCTCGGGCGTCACCGGCCGGACCGAAAACACACTGATTCCCATGGGAGACCAACGTGAACGTCACGCCCGCCCCTCCCCCATCAGGGGCGCGGTCGGTGCCGCCCGCAGAGCCGGTCGACGGTTGGCGGGACTGACCGGCCATCGGGTGGAAGGGGTCTCGGCCGTGTGCCGGGAGGAGAACGGTTGGCGGGTGTGCGTCGACGTGGTGGAGGTGCCCCGCATTCCCGACACCACCAGTCTGCTCGCCACCTACGAGGTGGAACTCGACGGTGACGGACGGCTCCTGCAGTACCGCCGGGTCCGTCGGTACCGGCGCGGATCCACCGACGACTGAGCACCTCGGAGAACTCCGTCCGGGACTCCACCGCAGAGGGGAACCCCCATGAGCACCACCACGACCTACAGCGACGACATCGCCTGCGTACCGCGGGCCGGCACTCTCTACGACGTCATCGAGATCATCCTCGACCGGGGGATGGTGATCGACGTCTTCCTGCGGGTCTCGTTGGTCGGCATCGAGATCCTGAAGGTGGACATACGCGTGGTCATCGCGAGCGTCGACACCTACCTGCGCTTCGCCGAGGCGTGCAACCGCCTGGACCTGGAGTTCGATGACCGCAGCCGCACCGTTCCCGAACTCTTCGGGGGCGGAGGCGGCGGCGCGATGCGGGCCGCCGGGAAGAAGGGGGCGAAGAAGGCCGTGCGCTCCGCCGGTGAGAAGGTGCGCTCCGCCCTCACCGGCGACGACGGTGACGACAGGGACGACGGTGACGACGGAGAAACCCGTGAGCCCCGGGAGGCTGCCGGGAGCGCCGCGAGAACCCGTTCCCGTCGTGGCTCCCCCCGGTCACGCGACCGGGAGGACTGAGTCGTGCCCCCACCTTCCGAGGAGTCCCGCTTCCTGCACGTCCACGGCGTGGTCCGCGCCGACCACCCCCTTCCCGACAGCGCGGTGGGGGTCGGCTCCCCCGCCGGTCCCCCGACACTGTTGCCGGAGGGTCCGCTGGCGGCCGTGGTCAGTCGGACCCATGAGGAACCGCGTGCCCGCCGCCGAGATCTGACGGCCCACCACGACCTCCTGCTCTCCCTGGCCTCCGGGGGGCCCGTACTGCCGATGCGCTTCGGCACGGTGGCCCCGGACGAGGGAACGGTTCGCGCCCTCCTCTCCCGCGAGCTGGGCCGTTATCCCGCGGCACTCGACCGGGTGGAGGGCCGGGTGGAGATGAACCTCAAGGTGCTCCCCCGGGAGGAGTCCGTACCCGACCTCGTCCGCTCCGACCCCGGCCTGGGCCGCCTGTACCGGGAGACCCGGCGTCGCCCCGGCTACGAGACCCGGTTGCGACTGGGCGAACGAATCGCCGACGCCCTCGGCCGACGGACGGCGGAAGCGGCCCGGGAAACCCTGCGCCGATTGGAGTCACGAACGGTGGCGGGCGTCCCGGGCCCGCCGGTGGCCGGTTGCTCGGCGAACTTCTCCTTCCTCGTGGAACGGGCGGGCGTCGCCCGCTTCCTGGAGGAGACCGAGCGGTGCGCCGCCCGGGCCGCCCCGTACGCGGAACTACGGGTGACCGGGCCGCTGCCCTGCTTCAGCTTCGTTCCGGAGGCACCGGCGGCGACCGGGACCCGGGGCCGGACGGCGGGGGTGGCGTGAATGGGCCTGCTGCGCGAACTCCTCCTGCTCCCCCTGGCCCCGGTACGGGGCCCGGCCTGGATCGCCGAGCACCTCATCCACACCGCGGAGCGGGAGATCCATGACCCCACGCCGGTGCTCGCCCGGCTGGCGGAACTGAACCGCGCCCTGGACGAGGGCGAAATCGACCACCGCTCTTTCGAAGCGGAGGAGGAACGCCTGTTGGACGAACTGGAGCGCCGCCGGCGAGGCCGTCTACTTCTTCCCGTTTCGCCCCCATCGGAAAAATCGGAGTGAACATCATGGACGAGACGACCAAGAAGGCATTGGTTGCCGGCCTGGCGGCCGGTTATCTACTGGGCCGGACGAGGAAAGCTCGGTTCGCCTTCGCCGTAGCCACCTATGTCGCGGGCCGCCGTTTCGGACTGAACCCCAAGGACCTGGCCACGGAGGGGATCCGCAAACTGCGGGAGACCCCTCAGTTCGCCGACCTGAGCGACCGGGTGGGCGGAGACCTGATGGAGGCGGGACGGGCGGCCGCCATCGCCACCGTGAACCGGCAACTGACCGCCCTGACCGAGTCCCTTCAGGAACGCAAGGAGGCGCTGAAAGCCGCCACCGACGGCGAACCTCCCGAGGAGGAGTCGGAGGAGGAGTCGGAGGAAGAGGAGGAGCCGCAGGAAGAGGAACCGGAGGAAGAGGAGCCGCAGGAGGAAGAACCGGAGGAAGAGGAGCCGCAGGAGGAAGAACCGGAGGAAGAGGAGCCGCAGGAGGAAGAACCGGAGGAAGAGGAGCCGCAGGAAGAGGAAACCCGAGCCCCGTCGCAACGTCGCACCGGAGGACGTCGGAAGAGGGCGGACCGGGAGGACGAGGAGGACGGTGAGCCCTCCGGCGGTTCCGAGGACAAGGAGGAAAAACGGTCCGGTGGGGCCCGCAAGCGCCCGGCGAAGAAGGCCGCCGCCAAGAAGGCACCGGCCAAGAAGAGCAGCGCCAAGAAGGCATCGACAAAAAAGACCGCGACCAAGAAAAGCAGCGCCAAGAAAAGCACTCGACGGTCGACAACTGGCTCCCGGGGCCGGAGGTAAGGGATCATGGCGAACACGGATCGGACTCCCGACATCTCGGATCTGGGCACGAGCCTGAACCAGCTGCGCGGGGAATTGGGTGAGCTCGCGACCACCGCCGCACGATTCCTTGTGGAGAATGCCATCGACAAAGTCACCGACCTCGCGGAACGCGCCGGGGAGGCGGACGGGATCGCCGGGATGCTGCCGAAGGCAGGCGCGAAAATGCTGAGCGGCGATTCACCGGGGAAAGCGATCGCGGGAGCCGGGAAGGAAAAGATCGGGGAGAGCGTTCGCGGCGGAGCGAAGAAACTCTTCGGAGGTGGTGGCGGCGGGAGCGGAAACCCCAAGGTGATCAACATCGTGGAGGTGCTCGACATCGGCATTCCGTTGCGCACCTGTTACAACCATTGGACGATGTACCGGAATTTCGGTGACTTCACCAAAGGCGTCCAGTCGGTCGATCCCTCCGACGAGGTGACCAGTGACTGGAAACTCAAGATCGCCTTCTCCAACCGCAGCTGGAAGGCCACGGTTCAGGAGCAGATCCCCGACGAGCGGATCAAATGGACCACGGAAGGGGCCAAGGGAACCACTCGCGGTGTGGTGAGCTTCCATGAGCTCGCGCCCTCCCTGACCCGGGTGGTCGTGGTGGTCGAGTACCAACCCGCCGGTTTTTTCGAAAAGACCGGCAACATCTGGCGCGCCCAGGGGCGTCGCCTGCGGCTGGACCTCAAGCACTTCCAACGCTACGTGACACTGGTGGCGGAGGAGGAGCCGGAGGGATGGCGCGGCGAGATCCGCGACGGTGAGGTCGTCCGGGACCACGACGAGGTCGTCTCCGAGGAGAACGGCGAGAACGGCGACGAGGACGAGTACCCGGAGGACGGAAACGAGGAGGAACGCGACGAGGACGAGGACGAGGATTACCCGGAGGACGAGCAGGAAGAGGATGAGGAGGACGAGGAGTTCGCCGGGGGGCGCCGGTGAGCACGCTGCCGGCGACCGCCGACCCGTACGATCACCCCCCCGAGCCCGGCCCCCCGCGCACGGCCAATCTCGCGGACATCCTGGAACGTGTGCTCGACAAGGGCATCGTGATCGCGGGTGACATCAGGATCGACCTGCTCGACATCGAGTTGCTCACCATCCGCCTGCGGTTGTTCGTTTCCTCGGTGGACACCGCGAAGCGGGCGGGGATCGACTGGTGGGAAGCCGATCCGTCCCTCTCGGCCCGGGCTGCCGGGGACGCACTCGCCGAGGAGAATCGCGTGTTGCGCGAGCGTCTCGCCGAGGTGGAGGCCGCGCTCCCCTCCACCGGGTCCTCCGCCCCACGGGCAGGGTCCCATGCCGGGAAAGGACGGACGCGATGATCAGCGTGCCCGGTGGGAGCGCCCCGGCACCCTCGCCCGGGGATCCGGGGAGCGAACGGGAAGAGAGGACCGTGCTCCACGCGTTCGCCGTCTGTCGCCCCCTGCCCCTCCCCCACCTGGTCGATGTGGCGGGGCTGTCGGCCGCCCCCGTGCGGACCCTGCGGGTGGGAGAGCTGGGACTGGTGGTACAGGAGGTTCCGGCGGAGGCGTTCACCGAGGGGGCACTGCGCGAGCGGCTCTCCGACCGGGAGGAATTGGAACGCTGTGCCCGGGCCCATCACGAGGTGGTGGCGGCGGCGGCGCGTTCGACGAGCGTGGTGCCGTTGCCGATGGCCACCGTCCACGCCGACGCCGCGCGGGCCCGGGCGGCGGTGACGGAGCGGGCCGACCGGTTGCTCGCCGTTCTGGATCGACTGGAGGGACGGGGCTGATG
>NZ_VKHT01000250.1 GCF_014141535.1 Streptomyces alkaliphilus
GGACACCCCGGAAGCGGCGCGTACCGGCAGCGCCTCCCCGGGCCGGGATGCGCTCGGAAAGACCGAAGGGGCGGCGGCCCCGGGGAGAGCCGGCGAACCGGAGGGGAGTCCCGGCCCGGGCGGCTCCCCGGCCCGGGCGGAGGGCTCCGACGCCGAGCAGGACATCGGTGCGGGGCAGGGCGTCGGTGTCGGGAACCGACCCTCCGACGAGGCTCCCGGGGAGAGGGGGGAGGAGGAACCCGCCTCCCGACGCGGGGTCTTCGGCCGGGCACTGCGCCGAACCCCGGGGGCGGTGTGGGAACACGACCTCATGGACTGGGCTGCGGCGCTGACCTATTACGCGGTGCTGGCGATCTTCCCGATGCTGCTGGTCACCGTGTCGGTGGTGGGGCTCACCGGCAGGGACGCCGTTCCCGAATTGGTGGAACAACTGGGCGCCGTGGTTCCCGACGTCTCCCGGGCGCTGCTGGAGGAATCACTGCGGGACATGGCCGATCAGCGGTCGGCGGTGTGGTTCCTGGTGGTGTTCGGCACGGTCGGTTCCCTGTGGTCGGCGACGGGTTATCTGGGGGTCTTCCGTCGGGCCTTGCACACCATGTACGGGGTGCGGGACACCCGGCCGGTGTGGCGAACCATGCCGCGCATCGTTCTCACCGCGCTGATGTTGTTGGGCCTGCTCGTGTCCAACGCCCTGGTGCTGTTGTTGACCGGTGGGCTGGCCCGCTTCACGGGGCACCTGTTGGGGATGGACGGCGCCGCGCTCACGGCGTGGAACATCCTGAAGTGGCCGCTCCTGTTGTGTCTGGGCGCGGTGTTGGTCCTGGTGGTGTTCCGCACCGGCCCCCGTCCCACCCGCGCGACCCGGCGGAACGCGCCGGGCGGGGCATTGGCGGTGGTGCTCTGGCTGACGGCCTCGGCCGGGTTCGCGCTCTACGCCTCGCACGCCCCCACCTACAACCGTCTCTACGGGTCCCTGGCGGGCATCGTGGTGTTCCTGGTCTGGCTGTGGGTCACCAACCTGGCGCTGTTGGCCGGAGCCCAGTTCAACGCCGAGGTGGCACGCGTTCGCCGGGTGTCGCCCGTGGCACCGGGAGTGGAGTGGGCCCCCGGCGAACCCGTCATGGCCCCGGCCCCGCAGGACGACACCGGTCCGGGGCGCGCCCGCCGCTGAGCGGGGAGCCGGAAGCCGAGCGGGGGCCCGGGGCCCGGGCGCCGGACCGTGCCGAGGCCCGTCTCCCACCGCCACTCGCCGCTCGCCACTCGCCGCCCCGCCGGGTCATCCGCACGACGGTGGGGATCGTCGGGAGGCCCGCCCGTCACCGCCCGGCCGATGACGGGCGGGCGGGATGGAACGAAGAGGACCGCCAGGGGAACCGAGGAGGACCGACAGGGAGCAGAAGGGGCCGAGGGGTCGGCCCCACCGGGCCCTTTGACACCACGCGGCGGAACGGGCCGGCCGAGAGGACTCCGGCACTCCCGTCATCGACCAGTACGGAATGAATCGATTCTATGAAGTGGCACACTCAAGGCCGCCGCCACCGCCCCGAAGCCCACCCCGGGAGACCCGAACCCCTCACCATATCCATTCAACTCTGCGGATAAACCGGATCAACAAGCGCTTACCGGCGTGTCACGGGAAGGTTGTGCGAGGGGTATTGACGGGCTCTCCTCTCCCCCATACGGTCGCGCAGACCCATTGAAACGACTCAATCAAGTGTTCCGTCACCCTGGGAGGGGCGGGCACGGAAGGACGTCGTGATGACATCTCACGGGCAACGCTCAGCGACGCGCGCTCGGCCCGGCCGCCGCGCCATCGCGCTGCTCTCCCCCCTCCTGGCGGGAGCCCTGGTCGCCGGCGCGGCGGGAGCCCACGCCGCCGGCCCCGGCAAGGGGCCCGGCGGTCCCTCCGGCCCTCCGGACCGCGGCCCGTCCGCCATCCAGTTGGAGAACCTCGACCGCGGCCTGGTCGCCGTCGCCACCGAGGAGGGCAACTTCCTCAGTTGGCGTCTCCTCGGCCACGAGGTCACCGGTCACGGTGACACGGGGATGACCGGAGCCGACTTCAACGTCTACCGCGACGGGGAACTCCTGGCCACGGTCACCGACAGCACCAACCACCTCGACACCGAGGGCGGCCCCGACGCCCGGTACCGGGTGGCAGCCGTGGTCGACGGCGTGGAGGTGGACGCGGGAGAGGAGATCGCCCCCTGGTCGGAGGGGTACTACGACCTGCCGTTGAGCAAGCCCGCCGACGGAGTGACCCCCGCCGGGGAGCACTACACCTACTCCGCCAATGACGTGAGCGTCGGCGACGTGAACGGCGACGGGCGCTACGAGTTCATCGTCAAGTGGGACCCGTCCAACTCCAAGGACGTCTCCCAGCGCGGTTACACCGGCAACGTCCACATCGACACCTACACCTTCGACGGCACCCTGCTGCACCGCATCGACCTGGGCGTCAACATCCGGGCCGGGGCGCACTACACCCAGTTCCTCGTCTACGACTTCGACGGCGACGGCCGCTCGGAGATGATGTTCAAGACGGCCCCCGGCACGAAGATCATCACCTACGACGACAACGGCGAACCGGCCTCCGAGCAGTACATCACCATGCCGGAGGAGGATCTGGCCGCCGGTTGGTCGCACGAGGACGACTACCGGATGAGCGCCGCGGACTACCGGGAGCACGTCGTCGGGATGTTCCTCGGCTGGCACGAGCACCCCGAGGTCGTCGAGGGGAACTGGCCGGCCACCCTCGAATCCGCCTTCGGCATCGAGCAGCGGTACGACTACCCGCTCTCCCGTGTCGACGCCGAGGAGCTCACCGATTACTTCCTCGACGAGTACGCCCCCTCCCGGAGCGGCAACAACCGTCTGCGGGAGTTCGAGGGCTTCATCGTCGACGGCCCCGAGTACCTGACCGTCTTCGACGGTGGGAGCGGCGCCGAGCTGGAGACCATCGAGTACAAGCCCGGTCGCCACGACGACGGCCTGATGTGGGGCGACTACGCCATGTCCCGCATCGAGCCGGGCAACCGCGTGGACCGCTTCCTCGCCGGCGTGGCCTACCTGGACGGCACCCACCCCTCGGCCGTCTTCGCCCGCGGCTACTACACGCGCACCACGCTGGTCGCCTACCGCTGGAACGGCGAGAACCTGGTCGAGGACTGGTACGTGGACAGCGGTTGGACCCCGATGTCCAACCCGTTCAACGACAGCCCCCACGGTGTGGACGGCACCGACCCGGAGTACGGCACCCTGACCACCCAGGGCTTCCACTCCCTGGCCACCGCCGACGTGGACGGCGACGGCAAGCAGGAAATCATCTACGGGGCCGCCACCATCGACCACGACGGCTCCCTGCTCTACAGCTCCTTCGCCGAGGCCCCGCCGCAGAGCGCGGCCCCCGGCGAGATGCTGCGGCTGGGTCACGGTGACGCCATGCACGTCGCCGACATCGACCCGAGCCGCCCCGGCCTGGAGATCTACACCGTCCACGAGGGCGGCCCCTGGGCCCCGCTCGGCTTCGCCCTGCGCGACGCGGCCACCGGCGAGCTCCTCTACGGCGGGTACACCGGCGTGGACACCGGTCGCGGCATGGTCGGCGACATCGATCCGAGTCGCCCCGGCCTGGAGACCTGGGGTTCGGGCAGCGTCGGACTGTGGAGCGCCGACGGCGAGCGCCTGGGCGACCGCATCCCCGGCACCAACATGAGCATCCGTTGGGCCGCCGACATGACCACCCAGATCGTCAACGGCGCCATCGATGTGACGCCGACGATCGACGACTGGCAGCGGGGGCGGCTGCTCACCGCCACCGGCACCCGCACCAACAACCACACCAAGGGCAACCCCTCCCTGGTCGCGGACATCTTCGGTGACTGGCGCGAGGAGTTGGTGGTGCGCACGACCGACAGCAGCGCGCTGCGGATCTTCGTCAGCACCGAGGTCACGGACCGGAAGCTGTACACGCTGATGCACGACCCGATGTACCGCACCGGGGTGGCGTGGCAGCAGACCACCTACAACCAGCCCACCTACCCGGCGTTCCACCTGGGTTCGGGGGTGGACTGGTCGACGGTGCCGGTCCCGGAGTACTGGGCGCCGGGCAGCGTCGGTTCCCTGGAGAGCCGCCTGGCGGACCTGATCGACTCCGGTGACGTGGCGGGCGCCGCGGTGCAGCGTCTCGGCAAGCCGCTGGAGCAGGCGGCCCGTCACCTGGAGCGGGGGAACGCGAAGGCCGCCGCGAAGGCGATCGAGCAGTTCCTGCATCAGGTGGAGAAGCCGCGGGGCGGTACCGTCTCGGACGCCGCGCGGGCCTCGCTGGGCCACCACGGTGCGGTGGTGCTGCGGATGCTGGGCGGCTGAGCCCCCGGACTCCCGCTCCCGGCGTCACGCGCCGGCCGGCCACCCGACCCTCCGATCACCGGACGCCGTCGGCCGCGCCTCGCGGTCGGCGGCGTCCGGCCGGTCGGCCGGTCGGCCCCGGTCTCCCCGGGCCCGGACGCGGCACCCCGGCGGATTCCCCGCCCCCACGAGCGGGAGCCCTCGCCGTCACCCCCTCCGGACGAAGGCCGTGACGCCCGTCACCCCGGAACCCCGACAGCCGTCACCCCACGAAAGTTTCGGATCACAGAGAAGAACAACACGCACCACAATCACTCTCCAGCCGAGCGCGATCGAAGAAATTCGATGCCCCACCTGAGAAGAAAGCGGGAGGGAAGCGACATTGGAAAAAGTGATCCGAGCACCCATCCCCGAAAGTTTCCGGATAGGCTGCCGACATGGCAGCCAAGGAACGGGTGACGATCGCCCGAATCGCAGCGGAGGCGGGGGTTTCGGCACCCACGGTGTCGAAGGTCATCAACGGCCGCCCCGAGGTCGCCCCCGAGACCCGGCGACGGGTGGAGGGGCTGCTGCACAAACACGGCTACCGGCGCCGTGTCGGCCAGGCCGAGGAGCCGGCCGGACTGGTGGACCTGGTCTTCGCCGAGATCGAGAGCCCGTGGGCGATGGAGTTGATCCGAGGGGCGGAGGCGGCGGCGCACGAGGCCGAGGCGAGCGTGGTCATCTCCGTGCTGCACACCCACGCCGGTCCCGGCCGAGACTGGTTGGAACGGATCGCCGCCCGCCGCACCGACGGCGTGGTGATCGTGGCCTCCCGGCTCTCGGAGACGGTGCGTTCGCAACTCTCCGCACGGGCGCTGCCCTTCGTCGTCGTGGACCCCGAGGGGGAGCCCGCCGCCGGGGTGGTCTCGGTCGGCGCGACCAACTGGAGCGGCGGGCTGGCGGCCACCCGCCACCTGGTGGAGTTGGGACACCGTCGGATCGGCATGATCAGCGGTCCGCCGGACATGCTGTGCAGCCAGGCCCGCATCGACGGCTACCGGGCGGCGCTGGAGACCGCCGGGATCGCCTCCGACCCGACGCTGGTGCGGCGGGGCACGTTCCTGGTGGACTCCGGCCGCACCCACGGCACCGCCCTGTTGACCATGGAGGATCCGCCCACCGCCATCTTCGCCGGCAGCGACCTGCAGGCGTTCGGCGTGTTGGACGCGGCCCGGCGACTGGGCCTGCGGGTCCCCGAGGACCTGAGCGTGGTCGGCTTCGACGACCTGCCGTTGGCGCATTCGGCCTGGCCGCCGCTGACCACCGTGCGGCAGCCGCTGGGGGACATGGCCGCGCACGCCGTGCGGACGGTGCTGACGATGCGCCGCGGTGAGAACCCGGACGCGCGACGGGTGGAGTTGGCCACGGACCTGGTGGTGCGGGACAGCACGGCGCCACCGCGCGGGGAGGGCTGAGCGTCCCGCCGCACCCCGGCCGTGGCT
>NZ_VKHT01000251.1 GCF_014141535.1 Streptomyces alkaliphilus
CAGGCACCGGCCCGCGTGCCCCGGGACGCCGGGACGCCGATCCGCCACCGGGCACCCACCCCTTCCCCGCACCGTCTCCACCGGGCATTCATCGCACTCCCATGCGAACCCGTCCGAGCGGCACGCCCCACCGCAACCCGGCCACAAGGGGGTAACACCGTCCCACCGCCGAGCGGGGAGAGCACCTCGGCTGCGTATCCTCTGGGCATGCCGATACCCGCCACCACATCGCCGGTGCACGTCATCGGTGGCGGCCCCAGCGGCCTCGCCACCGCCGCCGCCCTGGTCCGGCGCGGCATCCGAACCGTCGTCGTGGAACGGGGCGCCGAGCCGGGTACCTCCTGGCGAAACCACTGGGACGGTCTGCGCCTGCACACCACCCGCCGCTGGTCCTCGCTGCCCGGGCTGCCGCTCCCCCGCTCCGCCGGACGCTGGGTCCCCCGCGACGAGTACGTCGCCTACCTCGAGCGGTACGCCCGCGCCCATCGGCTCGAGCTGGCCTGCGGCGTGGAGGTCTCCCGGATCGAGCGCCTCACCGGCCCCGAGGGCCCCGACGGGGCGGAGGACGGTGGACGCTGGCTGCTGCGGGCCAACGGCGGACGGGAACTGCGCGCCGCCGCCGTCGTCGTCGCCACGGGTGCCAACCGGGTCCCCCGGATACCGGCCTGGCCGGGGCTGGACGGTTTCACCGGGGAGTTCCTCCACGCCTCCGACTACCGCACCGCCGCGCCCCTGACCGGGCGGGACGTGTTGGTCGTCGGAACGGGCAACAGCGGCGCCGAGATCGCGGCGGAACTGGCCGCGGCCGGCGCCGGCCGGGTCCGCCTGGCCGTCCGCACGCCCCCGCACATCGTTCGCCGCTCCACCCTCGGCTGGCCCGCCCAGGCATCCGCCGTGCTGTGCCGGCGACTGCCGGTGGGCGTGGTGGACCGCCTCGCGGTGCCGATGACCCGCATGGTGCCGGACCTGACCCGGTACGGACTGCCGCGCCCGCAAAGCGGCCTGTACTCCCGGGTCCGCGAGGGCGCCATCCCCGTACAGGACATCGGCCTGGTGCGGGCCGTTCGCCGAGGACTGGTCGAACCGGTCGCGGCGGTGACCGGCTTCGAGGGGGACCGGGTCCTGCTCGCCGATGGTGAGCCCATCGCCCCCGAGGTGGTCATCGCGGCCACCGGTTGGCGACCGGGCCTCGAGCCCCTGGTCGGACACCTGGGGGTGCTCGACGACCGGGGTCGGCCGCGCGCGGAGGGCCGGGAGGGACCACTGCCGGAGGCACCGGGTCTGTGGTTCACCGGCTACACCCACCCCATCAGCGGCATGCTGCGGGAGATCGCCCGGCAGGCCCCGGGGGTGGCGTCCGCCGTGGCGCGCGAGGTGTACGAGCACCGCAGCGGGGAGAACGGCCGTCGGGCCCGACGGGTCGCCGCACGGGCCGACCGGGAGGCCAGGGCGGCCGTCGCGGCCGGCGCCGACCCCCGGGTCATCCCGGCCCGCACCGGGGCCTCGGGTCCGGCTGTTGAGGCGACGGCCGGCGCGGACGCCCCGGACCCGGCACAGACCCCGGACCCGGCGGGGAGTCCCCCACCGCCCGCTCGGAACCCGGGGACCCCGGAGCACGCCGACACCCCGACCCTTCCGGACACCCCGACCGGCGCCGGCGACCCTGATGCCCCCGTCGACCCGGCCGCCACCCGGCCACCCGCCGGTTCCGGTGCGGCGGCGGACGCGGCGGCCACGCCGGAAACGGTCGTCGGCGATCCGGCCGGCCCGACGGTGGACGCCACACCCGCGTCCGCCACGCCCGTGCCGGAGGAGGAGGCCCGACCGACCCCGGCGGGATGATCCGCCCCGGCCGGGGAGCCCCGCTTCACCTCGCGAACGGTCGCCGTGACGTGGCCGGAACCCGCCGGTCCCCCGCGACCCCCGGGCCGGCCGGCGAGCAGTCCACCTCGCACCAGATGCGCTTGCCGCCGGGCTGGGGGCGCCACCCCCAGCGGTGGGCGAGGGCCTCGACCAGTTCCAGTCCGCGTCCGCTGGTGTCCTCGCCGCCCGCCTCCCGTCGACGCGGTGGACACGGGGTCCGGTCCGCGACCTCGATGCGGAGCACAACCGGCGTCCCGCCGGGGGGCGCGGCTCCGACACCGCCCGTGGGCGCGATCCCGCACACGGCGCACCCACCGCGTCCGTCCTGCTCCGCCCGGGCCCCCCGGGGGGCCCCGGCGGGGATCACACGACCTCCGTGCCCGGTGGGCGGCACCGCGCCCCGCCCTGTCGGGGAGGGACGGGGCGGCGGGTGACGGTGGGCCGACCCGGCGGCGGGAAGGACCTCGAGCCGCAGCACCGCCGACCGGCCGGTGTGCACGACGGCGTTGGTGACCAACTCCGAGACCAGGAGCACCGCCGTGTCGGCCAGGTCGGCCGGCGGATCGGGGATGCCCCCGACGAACCGTCGCGTCCACGCCCTCGCCCGGGAGACCTCCCCCGGATCGGCCCCGACCTCCAACCGCTCCTGCAGTTCCTGCACCGCTCACACCATCCGAACCGGTGGAATCCGCTCCCGGCACGCCCGAAAGCTCCCCGGGACCGCGCCACGGCGCGCGAATCCCGGGACGAACCAGCATGGTTGACGGAGGACCCGCACAACAAGAACTTCCGGGTTATTCCGGCGCAAAGGAGTACGACCCGGTGCGATGTGCGAGGCTCGCCGGCCGTGTCCGAACACCGGTGGCGGCCCGGGGGAGCACTCGATGCGGTGAAAACCCCGGAAAGCCCCGGCAAATTCTTGAAACTCCCGGGAGCCCGGACATCGGGCGGGGACCGGCCTCAGGTGGGCAGCGGCTCCGCCGCGTCCCGGGCCGCGCTCTCCGGATCGGGGTAGTGCTCGAAGAGCCGGAGCACTCCCAGTGCCGCCAGGACCCGGTTGACGTGCGAGCCCTCGCCACCGGCCTCCGGCGGCAGGATGATCCGCAGTCGTCCGGCGCAGGACCGCAGCAGCCGACGTGCGGCGATCAACACCCCCACGCCGGTGGAGTCACAGAATCGCACCCCACCCAGATCGATGATCAGATCGCGACGCCCCTCGGCCACCGCGTCGTGCACCCGGCGGCGCACCGTCGGGGCGCTGACCAGATCGAGCTCTCCCTCGACCCGGAGCACCCACCAGGCACCGAGCCGTTCCTCCCGCACCGTCAAGGTCACGTCCCGCAGCCCCATTTCGCGATCGTCCGGCACCCGGGACGAGCGGCCGCCCGCGGGCCTTTCGGTCACCGACCCCCGATCGAGGGCCCGCTTCGCCCATCGCGATGCCCCGTTTCGGGCTGCTCAAGCCTCCGGGAACGCGCCGGGGCGCACATCACGCCGGCACACCATCCATCGGAGGGTGACCGGAGGGCGCGAGACATCAACCACACGCCGATCGGACCGGTCGCTCCCCGGCATCGCGTCGGGCTCTCCCGCACTCTACGGGCGACCTGCGGGCACCGCCGAAGGGGGTCGGCGCACCCGGCGCGATCCCTCACCGCGCGCGCCGGGGCGCCCCTCCCCGGCGTGGACCCGGCATGTCACCGTACGGAAGCCCGGCCCCACCCCGCCGGGCGCCGGTTCCCCCGGAAGGCGGGGGAACCGGAAGGCGGGGGAACGGGAAGTCAGGAGAAGACGACGGTTCGGTGCCCGTTGAGGAGCACCCGCCGCTCGCTGTGCCACTTCACGGCCCGCGCCAACGCCTGACACTCCACGTCACGCCCCACCGCCACCAGCTGCTCGGGACTCAGGTCGTGCCCGACCCGCTCCACCTCCTGCTCGATGATCGGCCCCTCGTCCAGCTCGGCCGTCACGTAGTGGGCGGTCGCCCCGATCAGCTTCACACCCCGGGCGTGGGCCTGGTGGTAGGGCTTGGCGCCCTTGAAACTCGGCAGGAAGGAGTGGTGGATGTTGATGATCCGCCCGTTCAGCCGCTTGCACAGGTCGTCGGAGAGCACCTGCATGTACCGGGCCAGGACGACCAGCTCGATGTTCTCCTCCTCCACGATCTCCAGCAGCCGGGCCTCGGCCTCCGCCTTGGTCCCGGAGGTGACCGGAATGTGATGGAAGGGCAGGTTGTAGGAGGCGACCAGCTCGGCGAAATCGGTGTGGTTGGAGACCACCGCCGCGATCTCCACCGGCAGCGCGCCGATCCGGGTGCGGAAGAGCAGGTCGTTCAGGCAGTGACCGAATCGGCTGACCATCAGCACCACCCGCATCCGCCGGTCCGCCGGATGCAGCTGCCAGTCCATCCGGAAGGAGTCGCCGATGGCGGCGAAGCTGGCCCGCAGCTTCGCCGGGGCGGTGGCGTCCTCGGCGGAGAAGTGGACCCGCATGAAGAACAGCCCGGTGTCCCGATCCTTGAACTGCTGGCTGTCCTCGATGTTGCACCCGGTCATGAACAGGTAGCTGGCCACGGCGTGCACGATGCCCGGTCGGTCCGGACACGAGAGGGTGAGCAGGTACTGCTCGGCCGGCTCCTGGTCCCGCTCGTCGCGGGAGGCGGTCGTGGAGGGAGTCATGCGCCCCAGCCTGGCACATCGCGCCGGCCGATCGGCGCCGATGACCGCGCCGTGAACCGATCGGCGGACGCCTCCACGGGACCGGGCTCCCGGGGCTCCTCAGTGACCGGCGACGGCGGCGGCCAACTCGTCCAGGGACCGGGGCGGGGCGTCGGGATCCTCACCGTCGTTGGTCGCCAGCAACACGTGGGCCTCCCGGGCCGCCCGCACCGCCTCCGGCCAGTCGGCGTGGTCGAGATAGGCGCCCGGCGGGGCGTCCGGCCCGACCCGGTGCATGATCCGCAGCACCCGCAGAACGGCCGCGTCCACCAGGGCCGCCTCCTCCGTGTCGCGGAAGATCGTGCCCACGTACTTGTCGGCCGACCAGTTGTCCAGCCAGGTGTCCTCCACCAGCCGGTAGACCGCGTCGGTGACGTCCCCGTACCCCGGAACGCCGGCGGCCCAGCGGTCCCGCTGGAAGGCCGGGTCGGAGAGCATGTGCAACCCGGAGCGCACATGCGCGCGCCAGCGCCACCAGGGCATGTCGTTGTTCGGCATGCCGTCCATGGTGGGCGAACGACGGGCTCGACGGGAAGAGCTTTCGGAAGCCTGCACGCAGCAGATGGTACGTTCCGTCCCGATCCGGCCCCCGACCGCCCCGGCCGGCGGCGCCGGGCCCCGCCTACAGGTCGCCGGCGGTGCGCTCGGGCAGGCCGTACTCCCGGGCGATCGGGTTCCACAGCTCGGCGGCCCGCTCCTTGGCCGCCGTCGCCTCGGCACCCGCCCGCTCGGCCTCCGCGGTGTTGTCGGTCCGGCGGGTCTCCCCGCGCCGGCACATCCGACGCCGGTCCTCACGCACCTCCAGGGCCCAGTCGGCGTACCGGTCGTCGGCGTCGGCGGACGCCTCCCACGCCTCGGTGAGCGCCCGGGACAACTCGCGGTGCTCCGGCAGGCCGTCCAGGGACATCCCGTGCAGGCGCATGACCTGTGAGGTGCGTTCCCCGGCCGCCCCGCGCAGCGTCTCGGCGGCCTCCTTCAGCTTCTTGCACTCCTCGATGCGGCCCACCGCCGCGACCACCGCCTCCCGGCTGCCGGCGCTCTCCTCGAGCAACTCGGAGAGCGCCTCGGCCCGGGCCGCGACGGCGGCCGGGTCGGGCCCCGGGTCGGGCTCGGGCTCGGGTTCGGGCTCGGGTTCCGCGCCACCGGCCGGGTCGGGGTCCCCGGCGAGCGGATCGACATCGGGCCCGGGGATTCCCGGCGGCGCGCCGTCACCCGCCGCGGCCCTGTCCCCTCCCCCGAACAC
>NZ_VKHT01000252.1 GCF_014141535.1 Streptomyces alkaliphilus
CTGGTCCTCGACCCCACCGTCATCTACCAGCGCACCGGCCGCCCACCAGGCCCCACCCCAAAATGACGAACGCCCGAACCTACAAACCTGTAGGTTCGGGCGTCCTCGATGTCCTGAGACATCACATGATTCAATCATCTGGGTTAGCATGTGCAGGGCAAACACAACCTTCATCCATATGGAGGGTCAACTTCCGTCGTGTGGAACTTCGACAGGGAGCGCGGGTGGAATTCCGCATACTTGGACACCTCGACGTCTCATGCGGTGGGCGCTCCGTGTATCTGGGGGGCTCCCGCGAACGAACGGTTCTGTCCACGCTGTTGCTGGAGGCCGAGCACGTCGTCCCGATCGACCGGTTGATCGACGCCGTTTGGGGCGAGGACCCGCCGGCCACCGCCCGTGGTCAGGTCCAGTTCTGCATTTCCGCCCTGCGCCGCCGCACCGTCGCGGCCTGCGGAGTCGACCCGATCGAGACCCGTCGTCCCGGATACGTGATCCATCTCGGCGAACACTTTTTTGATCTTCATCGGTTCGAGGAAAAGGCGCGCGAGGGACGGCTGGCCCGTGCCGGGGGCGATCCGCCGAAAGCCGTCCGGTTGTTGCGGTTGGCGCTCGATCTGTGGCGTGGGCCCCCGCTGGCCGATATCGACAGCACTCTGCTGCGGCGCGGCGTCAACCACCTCGACGAGCGGCGTCTCACCGTGATCGGCGAGTCCCTGGAGTGTGCCCTGCTCGCCGGTGAACACCACGAGGTCATAGGTGAGTTGCGTACCTTGGTCGCCGACCGTCCGCTGCATGAGCACTTCTGGGCACTGCTGATGACCGCCCTGCACTCGGCCGGTCGGCAGGCCGAGGCGCTGGACGCCTACCGCGCCGCACGGCGGGTACTCCGTGACGAACTGGGCATCGAGCCCGGTGGTGAACTCCGGGATTTACACGAGGCGTTGCTCTCCGGGGCCTACCGGGCGCCACGGTTCACCCCGCCGGCCGCCGTCTCCCGGACGCGGGATGAGAGCGTGCCGTCCGCCCCGGAGGATTCGGAGACCGAGCCGACCGCAGCGGAATCGGCCCATACCGTCCCCGAATCGAGCGCCGCCGTCCGGGTTCCGCTGCCTGCGCCGGATCCGGAGCCGATGCAGCGCACCCCGAGCCTGTTGCCCACAGCCATACCGGACTTCATCGGGCGTGAGGAGGTCGTCGCCTCGGTACTGGAGCAGCTGAGCCGGGGGGAGGGGAACACCGACCGAGCCGTACCGATCTCCGTCATCGTGGGACCGGGTGGCGCGGGCAAGACCACCCTCGCGGTACACACGGCCCACCGGCTGGCCGACCGGTATCCGGACGGACAGCTCTTCGCCGAACTCCGCACCGGCAACGGGCCGGTGAGTCCTTCCGACATCCTGGAACGCTTTCTGCGCGCGCTCGGCGTCAGTGGTCCCAATCTGCCGCGCACCCTCGACGAGCGCGCCGAGCTCTTCCGCGACCTGGTCGGTGACCGGCGGCTGCTGATCGTGCTCGACGACGCCATGACCGAACGTCAGGTGAACTGTCTGCTGCCGGGTACCGCCGGTTGCGCGGTGCTGGTCACCAGCCGTCGGCGGCTGACCGGCCTGCCCGCCCGTGGCCGGGTGGAGTTGGGCGCACTCAGCGAACCCGGCGCGATCGACCTGCTCACCCGTTTCGTCGGGGAGGAGCGGGTCGCCGCCGACCCGGAGGGGGTCGCCGACCTCTGCCGGTTCTCCGGTCGGTTGCCCCTGGCGCTGCGCATCTGCGCGGCACGGCTGGCGGCCCGACCACACTGGACCGTCGCCGATCTGGTGGACCGGCTGTACGACGAGTCGCGGCGGCTCGACGAGTTGGGCCACGGCGAGATGACGGTCCGGGCGAGTATCTCGCTCACTTACGACAGCCTCCCCGACGACGCCCGGCTGCTCTTCCGCCGGCTGGCACTACTGGACGTGCCGAGCTTCGCGGCCTGGGTCGGTTCCCCGCTGTTGGAGGTCGACGCGGCCCGGGCGCACGAGGCCCTGGAGGTACTGACCGAGGCGTACCTGATCGACGCGACCCCGGTGCCCGGCGGTCAGGTGCGATACAGCTTCCACGACATCATGCGCCCGTTCGCCCAGGAGCGACTGGTGGAGGAGAGCGCGGAGGAGCGCACCGCAGCGTTGGAACGGTGGCTCGGCTCGCTGCTGTCGCTGACCGGCGAGGCCCACCGTCGGGAGTACGCAGGCGGTTTTTTGGAACGTCGCAGTTCGGCGAGCCGCTGGCGGCTTCCCGACCGGTTGGTGGGGAGACTGCTGGCGAACCCGCTGAGCTGGTACGAGCAGGAGCGGACCTCGATCGTGGCAGCGGTTCGTCAGGCCGCGGTCTCCGGACTGGTCGAGCACAGCTGGGACCTGGCGCTCAGCGCGGTGACCCTCTTCGAGGCGCACTGCTACTTCGACGACTGGCGTGAGACCCACGAGGTGGCGCTGAAGGCGGCCTGCCGGGCGGGGGACGAGCGCGGTGAGGCGGCGATGCGGTACTCGTTGGGCTCCCTTCACATGTTCGAGCAGTCCACGGTGCCCGCGCGGCGGCAGTTCGACCAGGCGTACACCCTCTACGAACGGTCCGGCGACGAGCACGGAGCGGCACTGGTACTGCGCAACATGGCGTACCTGGACCGGCTCTCGGGTGATCTGGTCTCCGCCCAGCGGCGCTGGGAGAGCAGTCTGGATACTTTCCAGCTGGTCGGCGACCGGATCGCCGAGGCCCATGTGCTGCACAACCTGGCGCGGATGTGGCTCGACAGCGGGCACGCCGACGGCGCGTTGAAGCTGCTGAGCCGGGCGCAGCTGATCTGCCGCACCGTCGGCAATCGGCGGGTCTCCGCCCAGGTGGAGAACCGGATGGGGGAACTCCACCTGCTGGCGGGTCGGCTGGACGAGGCACAGACGGCATACGGTTCGGTGCTGGAGAGTGTGCGGGACTCCCGGGATCGGGTGGGGGAGTGCTACGCCCTGCTCGGTCTGGCCGCGGTGGAGCGTCGCCGTGGTCGGCTCGGCGCCGCCGCCCGGCTCCTGGAGCAGGCATTGGCAACGGCGGGTTCGTCCGGAGCGCGGATGGCGGAGAGCCATGTGGCACAGGCACTGGGTGAGGTGCTGTTGGCGAGCGATCCGGCGGCGGCGTTGGAGTACGCGCAGCGGGCGCTGCGCGGGTTCGAGGAGATCGGCGCGCCACTCCAGCGGGCTCGCGCCGTGGTGCTCCGTGGCCGGGTGCACGCGATGCGCGGCGACGGGGATTCGGCGCGTGACGACTGGCGGACCGCGCGGAGCATGTTACGCGCGGTGAACACCGGGGGTGGGCGCACTTCGCTGGAGGATGAGATCGCCCGGCTGTTGGAACCGGCGGACCCCCCGACGGGCGCGATGACGGAGTGATTCCGGGCCGGGCCCGGTTGGCGAGGCCGTGCGGCGCGGAACAGCGAGAGGGGCCCCGCGGGCCGCGGGCAGCTCCGGAGTCCGGCGGGCCCCGGGATGGTGACGCTGTCCGACTCCCCGGCGGTGGGGCCATGGTGCGGGGAGAGCGGCAAGGTCAGTCCCAGATGGTGTTGTCCGGCTCGGGCTCCGGGCACGGAGCGGGCCGGTCCCCGATGGTGTCGGTGGGGCTCACGTCCGTGCCGCTGTCGGGGCCGCTGGCCGCGTGGGCGATGCCGGCCGACGTGCCCGCCCCGAGGAGTGCGACGAGCAGGGCGCCGGTGATGGTGAGGCGGCGGACGGTGTGAACCATGGCGGCATCTCCTTCTGACCGAGTGGTGCCTCCGGTGGCTGGTGACCCCGGCGGCTTCGATGTTCCGATGGTTGGGCAGACCGCTTTCGAGTCGCCCCCAACCCACTGTCGATCCCACTGACCGTTCGGTTTCCCCCGGGTCGGCCTGTGGTGCACGGCCGACCACGCGATGACAGCGGAACGATGGCCGAGTGACAGCGGGACGGTTCACGCTCGTCAGCGGCGCGCCGTACCGGGAGCGTCCGGCCACGCCCCCGCGGAGACGGTGACCCCATGAGCCTCACAGTCCAGATCCTGGATCATTCCTTCGGCGTTCCCGCCACGGACGTGGATGTGCTGGTGCGCCGGCACACCGAGGACGGGTGGCAGGACGTCGCCCGCGGGTTGACCGGCGAGGACGGCCGGCTGACCGTGCTGCCGGCCGGACAATGCGCTCCCGCGCTCTACCAGCTCGTCTGCGACATCGACGCCTATTACGCGATCCTCGGCGCGGTGCCACTCTTCCCCCGCGCGGTGGTGGAGTTCCGGCTCTCGGAGTCCGAACCGGGCCTGGTGTTGGCGGTGGCGGTCTCCGCGCATTCGGTCCTCGTCTATCGCGGCAGCTGAACCGATTCGAGCGCCGCCTCCGAGCCGGTGGGCAGGGGCGCGGGACCGGGCGGGACGGTGGGGGGGAAGAGGTCGGCTCCCAGCGGGTCGAGGCCGGCGGTGTCGGCGAGTGCGCCGACCGTGCCTCCCGGGTCGTGCAGCAGTCGCCGGGCACCGGCGGCGATGGTGCGCAGCAGGGTGGGGATCGCCGCAGGCGGGACCAGTTCCGGATCGGTGCGCAGGGTCATCTCCAACCGGGTGGCGCCGTCGCCGTTGACCCGCAGATAGAAGGGGTGTCCGGCGTTCCGCGGCGGTAGCGACCACTCCAATTCGGCGTCCGGCACCCCGCCGGCCGCCACGCCCGGCGGCACGGGATCCGGCGGCGCGGGTGTCGTCACATAGTTGAACCAGCAGTCGTGCCGGAAGGTGGTGCGGTCGGGGGAGGCCGGTTCGGCGATGAGTCGGGCGACGTTGTCCACGTCGTAACAGCCGTGCCGGTAGGAGAGCAGCGTGTTGAGGTGGACCCGGCGGGCGAACGCGGGGAGTTCGGCGTCCCGGTCCACCGCGCAGGGCAGCGGCACCAGCTGGTTCAGCGTACTGACCAGTGACTTGAAGACCGGGTCGAAACGGTTGGCGCACATCACGCTCAGCACCACCCGGTCCCGGTCCAGCAGGGCGGCGACGGCCGCCGCCGTCAGCGCGGTGAGCAAGCTCTGCTGGGAGACCTTCATTTCCCGCTCGGCGCGCGCCAACAGCGCGGCCAGACCGGCGGAGCGCAGCGTCGCCTGGACCCGCCGAGCGCCCGGGCCGGAGCGGGGGAGCGGCAGATTGTGGGACGGACCCTCGGCGAGCACTCGCCGCCAGTACTTCTCGGCTCCGCGCCGCCGGGACGCCCACGACTCGCCGTGCTGGAGCGCCGCCAGCGCGCGCGGCGTCGGGGCGGGGAACTCCTCACCCGCCAGTGCCCGGCGCAGCTGCCCCTCCAGTGCGCGGACCGCCCAGACGTCCACCACCAGATGGGACATCGAGACCGCCAGTCGGGCCGGCCGGCCCGCGCAGTTGATCAGCACCGCGTGCCAGCCGGGGTCGCCGGTGACCGGGAACGGCCGGGCGTAGAGATCGCGCAGCACGCCGAGTGCGGCGTCCGCGTCCGGCTGGGACAGTTCCACCCGCTCCAACCGCAGCGGGACATCGTCGTGGACTCGCTGGACCGGCCGGCCCCCGGTATCGGTGTGGAAGGTGGTGCGCAGCGCCTCCTGGCGGGCGGTCAGCAGCCGTAGGCCCCTGACCACCTCCGCCTCGCCGAGGCCGGTGACATCCCAGAGCGCGGGGACGTTCACCTCCATCAGGCGGTCTTCGCCGAAGGTCTCGATCGATCGCCAGGTCGACAGCTGCCCGTAGGTGAGCGGAGCGTCGGCGGACATGGTCCCTCCGGGGTGGGTCGGGGCAGGAGTGTGGGC
>NZ_VKHT01000253.1 GCF_014141535.1 Streptomyces alkaliphilus
GCCCACCCGTCCGCCGATCCGATCGAAACCGGCGAAGGCGTCCCGCCGGCACGGCCCCCCGCGCGGGAGTCCTCGCCCCCGTCGGTGGGGGAACCGTTCGGTCATCTCAGAAATCCCAGCCTTCGTCGTCGGGGGCGGTGGGGGAGGACTCCCCGGCGCCGCGGGCGGCGGTGAAGGCCTCGCCCGCCATGGCGGCGGTGAGGGTGGAGCCGTCGGCGGGGTCGATCAGCAGGAAGGAGCCGGTGCGGCGGGAGTCGGCGTAGGCGTCCACGGCCAGCGGCTCGGCTGTGCGCACGGTGACCCGGCCGATGTCGTTGGCGACCAGCTCGCCGGGGTTCGGCTCCTGCGAGAGGTCGCTCAGCGAGAGCCGGGAGGGAATGTCGGCGACGATCGCCTTGACGGTGCGGGTGGTGTGCTTGAGCAGCACCCGCGCGCCGGGGGTCAGGGGGCGGTCGTGCAGGTGGCAGACGGTGGCGGTGATCTCGCGGATCGACTCGGTGACGGAGTCGGCGGCGATCAGGTCCCCGCGCGAGACGTCGAGGTCGTCGGTCAGGCGCACGGTGACCGACTGCGGGGCCCATGCCACGTCCACCGGCTCGCCGAGCAGGTCGATGCCCTCGATCGTGGTGGTCCGGCCCGAGGGCAGCACGGTGACCGACTGTCCCACGCGCAGCACCCCGGCGGCGATCTGCCCGGCATAGCCGCGGTAGTCCGGCAGCTCGGCGCTCTGCGGGCGGATGACGTACTGCACGGGGAAGCGGGCCGGCTCCTCGGTGGGGTCGTGACCCACCTCCACGCCCTCCAGGTGCTCCAGCACGGTGGGCCCGGTGTACCAGTCCATGGTCGCCGAGCGGACCACGACGTTGTCGCCGTTGAGCGCGGAGATCGGGATGGCGGTGACCTCGGGCACGCCCAGGGAGGCGGCGTAGCCGGTGAACTCGGCGGCGATGGCGGTGAAGGCGGCCTCGTCGTGGTCGATGAGGTCCATCTTGTTGACCGCCAGCACGACGTGCGGCACCCGCAGCAGCGCGGCGACCGCCGCGTGCCGGCGGGTCTGCTCGACCACCC
This sequence comes from Streptomyces alkaliphilus, assembly GCF_014141535.1. GTDB lineage: Bacteria > Actinomycetota > Actinomycetes > Streptomycetales > Streptomycetaceae > Streptomyces > Streptomyces alkaliphilus. The sequence goes on from NZ_VKHT01000253.1 coordinate 1,069, forward strand.
CGTGGCGGGCGTCGACCAGGATGACGGTCAGGTGGGCGGTGGAGGCGCCGGTGACCATGTTGCGGGTGTACTGCACGTGCCCCGGGGTGTCGGCGAGGATGAACCGGCGCGCGGGGGTGGCGAAGTAGCGGTAGGCCACGTCGATGGTGATGCCCTGCTCGCGCTCGGCGCGCAGACCGTCGGTGAGCAGCGCCAGGTCCGGGGCACTGTGTCCCCGGCTGCGGGAGGCGTGTTCGACGGCCTCCAACTGGTCGGCGAGCACCGACTTGGAGTCGTGCAGCAGCCGGCCCACCAGGGTGGACTTGCCGTCGTCCACCGAACCGGCGGTCGCGAACCGCAGCAACGTTGTGGAAGAGGTCGAAGAGGCGGAAGAGGCCGACGCCGACGCGGCCGGGGGGGCCGCCGGGGCGGTGGTGGGTGCGGGTGTGGTCGTCATCAGAAGTACCCCTCGCGCTTGCGGTCCTCCATGGCGGCCTCCGACAGCTTGTCGTCCGCCCGGGTGGCGCCGCGCTCGGTCAGTCGGGAGGCGGCGATCTCGACGATCACCTTGGCGATGGTGTCGGCGTCGGAGTTCACCGCACCGGTACACGACATGTCGCCGACGGTGCGGTAGCGCACCAGGCGCTCCTCCATCGGCTCGCCCTCGCGCGGCCCGCCCCACTCGCCGGGCGCCAGCCACATGCCGTCACGGGCGAAGACCTTGCGCCGGTGGGCGTAGTAGATCGACGGCAGCTCGATGCCCTCGCGCTCGATGTACTGCCACACGTCCAGCTCGGTCCAGTTCGACAGCGGGAAGACCCGCACGTGCTCACCGGGCGCGTGCCGGCCGTTGTAGAGCTGCCACAGCTCCGGGCGCTGCCGGCGCGGGTCCCAGCCGCCGAACTCGTCGCGCAGGGAGAACACCCGTTCCTTGGCCCGGGCCTTCTCCTCGTCCCGTCGCCCCCCGCCGAAGACCGCGTCGAAACGGTTGCCCGTGATGGCGTCCAGCAGCGGCACGGTCTGCAGCGGGTTGCGGGTGCCGTCGGGGCGTTCGCGCAGTTCGCCGCGGTCGATGAACTCCTGCACCGAGGCCACGTGCAGCCGCAGCCCGTGCCGGGCCACCGTGCGGTCGCGGTAGTCGATGACCTCGGGGAAGTTGTGGCCGGTGTCCACGTGCAGCAGCGTGAACGGCACCGGTGCCGGCGCGAACGCCTTCAGCGCCAGGTGCAGCATGACGATCGAGTCCTTGCCGCCGGAGAACAGGATCACCGGCCGCTCGAACTCGCCCGCCACCTCGCGGAAGACGTGCACCGCCTCCGACTCCAACGCGTCCAGGTGGGAGAGCGCGAACGGGTTGTCACCGGCGGCACCGGCGGCACCGGCGGCGGCGGCCGGGCCGGTGTCCACCGGGGTCGCCGTGGTGGTCGAGGCCGTCATGCCAGTCCCCTCTCGGTCAGCAGCGCGTACACGGCGTCGGCGGACTCGGCGACGGTCCGCCCGTGCGTCCCGATCCGCAACTCCGGGTCGGTCGGTGCCTCGTACGGGTCGTCCACCCCGGTCAGGCCGGACAGCTCACCGGCCGCCTGTCGGGCGTACAGGCCCTTGACGTCCCGCTCCGAGCACACCTCCACGGGCGTGGCCACGTGCACCTCCAGGTAGGCGGTGCCCTCGGCGTCGTGCCGGGCGCGCACGGCCTTGCGGCTGTCGGCGTACGGCGCGATGACCGGCACCAGGGCGATCACCCCGTTGGAGGCCAGCAGTTCGGCGACGAAGCCGATCCGCCGCACGTTGGTGTCCCGGTCCTCGCGGGAGAAGCCGAGGCCGGCGGAGAGGAACTCGCGGATCTCGTCGCCGTCCAGCACCTCCGCGCGGCGTCCGGTGGCGGTCAGTCGGTCGGCGACGGCGCGGGCGATGGTGGTCTTGCCCGCGCTCGGCAGCCCGGTGAGCCAGACGGTGGCGCCCGGCAGATCGGTGCCGCTGCTCATCTCGCGTTCCCTTCGCGGTGCGTCGTCGGTTCCCGGTGGGCCCGGGAGGGCCGAATGGATCGGGGTGATCGGAGGGGCGGGGGTGTCATCAGCCGTGCAACCCGCACTCGGTCTTGCCCCGGCCGGCCCAGCGGCCCGCCCGGGCGTCCTCACCGGCGGCGACCCGCCGGGTGCAGGGGGCGCAGCCGATGGAGGCGTAGCCGTCCTGGAGGAGGGGGTTGGTCAGCACGCCGTGCTCGGCGACGTAGGCGTCCACGTCGTCCTGCGTCCAGCGGGCGATGGGGGAGACCTTCACCTTGCGGCGGCGCTCGTCCCATCCCACGACCGGGGTGTTCGCCCGGGTGGGGGACTCCTCGCGCCGCAGGCCGGTGGCCCAGGCGTCGTAGCCGGCCAGGCCGCGCTCGAGCGGTTCGACCTTGCGCAGCGCGCAGCACAGGTCGGGGTCGCGGTCGTGCAGGCGCGGTCCGTGCTCGGCGTCCTGTTCGGCCACCGTCCGCCGGGGGGTGAGGGTGATGACGTTGACGTCCATGACGGCGGCCACCGCGTCCCGGGTGCCGATGGTCTCGGGGAAGTGGTAGCCGGTGTCCAGGAAGACCACGTCCACACCCGGTGCCACCCGGGAGGCCAGGTGGGCCACGACCGCGTCCTCCATCGAGGAGGTGACGCAGAAGCGGGGCCCGAAGGTCTCCACGGCCCAGCGCAGGATGTCGGAGGCGGAGGCGTCCTCCAGGTCGCGGCCCGCCCGCTCGGCGAGTTCGCGCCGATCCTCCGTGGCGGTGGGGATCATGCGGCGCTCCCCTCGGAGTCGTCGGGACGGTTGCCGCCCCCGCCGGTGCGGCGCAGTCCGGAGGCCAGCAGACCCAGGAACTTCAGACGGAAGGCGCGGTTGCAGGCCGCGCACTCCCAGGTGCCGTGACCCTCCTCGTTGGGGCGCAGGTCCTCGTCCCCGCAGTACGGGCAGTGGTAGGGGGCGGCGCGCTCGCTCACGACAGCGCCTTCTCGTCGGCGCGGGCGGCCCACTGGGCGAAGCGCTCGCCCTCCTCGCGCTGTTCGGAGAAGGCCCGCAGCACCCGCTCGACGTAGTCGGGCAGTTCCTCGGCGGTGACCTTCAGCCCGCGCACCTTGCGACCGAAGCCGGGGTCCAGGCCCAGCGACCCGCCGAGGTGGACCTGGTAGCCCTCCACCTGCCGCCCCTCGGAGTCGGTGACCAACTGCCCCTTGAGACCGATGTCCGCGACCTGGATGCGGGCACAGGAGTTGGGGCAGCCGTTGACGTTGATGGTGATGGGCTCCTCGAAGTCCGGCATCCGCTTCTCGAGTTCGTCGATGAGCGAGGAGGCGCGCCCCTTGGTCTCGACGATGGCGAGCTTGCAGAACTCGATGCCGGTGCAGGCCATGGTGCCGCGGCGGAACGGGGTGGGGGTGACCCGCAGGTCCAGCCCCTCCAGCCCGGCGACCAGCGACTCCACGCGCTCCTTGGGCACGTCGAGGATGATCATCTTCTGTTCGACGGTGGTGCGGACCCGGAGGGAACCGTGTTCCTCGGCGAGGTCGGCGACGCGGCCCAGGGTGGCGCCGTCCACCCGGCCCACCCGGGGGGCGAAGCCGACGTAGAAGCGGCCGTCGCGCTGGCGGTGGACGCCCACGTGATCGCGCCACCGCTCCACCGGCACGTCGGGGGCGGGGCCGTCGAGCAACTTGCGGCCGAGGTAGTCGTCCTCCAGGACCTGCCGGAACTTCTCCGCGCCCCAGTCGGCGACCAGGAACTTCAGGCGGGCCCGGGTGCGCAGGCGGCGGTAGCCGTGGTCGCGGAAGATCGAGACGACCCCCTCGAAGACGTCCGCGACGTCCTCCAGTGCCACCCAGGCGCCCAGCCGCACCCCGACCTTGGGGTTGGTGGACAGGCCGCCGCCGACCCACACGTCGAAGCCCGGGCCGTGCTCGGGGTGGCGCACGCCGACGAAGGAGACGTCGTTGATCTCGTGGGCCACGTCCAGCAGCGGGGAGCCGGAGACGGCCGACTTGAACTTGCGCGGCAGGTTGGAGAACGCCTTGTTGCCGACGACCCGGCGCTGGACCTCCTCGATGGCGGGGGTGCCGTCGATGATCTCGTCGGCGGCGATGCCGGCGACCGGCGAACCGAGGATGACGCGGGGGGTGTCACCGCACGCCTCGGTGGTGGACAGGCCCACGGCCTCCAGCCGGCGCCAGATCTCCGGCACGTCCTCGACACGGATCCAGTGGTACTGGAGGTTCTGCCGGTCGGTGATGTCGGCGGTGCCCCGGGCGAACTCCTCGGAGATCTGCGCCAGTACCCGCAGTTGCTCGGTGCTCAACCGGCCGCCGTCGATGCGGACCCGGAGCATGAAGTACTCGTCGTCCAGCTCCTCGGGCTCCAGGATCGCGGTCCGGCCGCCGTCGATACCGGGACGGCGCTGGGTGTAGAGGCCCCACCAGCGCATCCGGCCCCGCAGGTCGGCGCCGTCGATGGAGTCGAAACCGCGGTGGGCGTAGATCGTCTCAATGCGTGTCCGCACATTGAGACCGTCGTCGTCCTTCTTGGTCTGCTCGTTGGCGTTGAGCGGGGTGAAGTGCCCGGCTGCCCACTGACCCTCGCCGCGGTGGCGGCCGGCCTTGCGGCGGGTCGGGGCGGCGGGCTTGCGCGGCGTGTCGGCCATGGCGGTGTCTGGTCCTTCGGCAGGCAGCAGGGCGGCTCCCGGCTGCGGAAACGCGCAGGGGCGCGTTCGGCCGCGGCGGGGCCGGACGGTGCGGGAGGGGCG
>NZ_VKHT01000254.1 GCF_014141535.1 Streptomyces alkaliphilus
GACAGCCCGGAGGCCGGACCCGCTCCGCGCGGCCGGTACCGGGGGGACCACCGCATTCCCCTGGTCCTCGCCGTCCCGGCGATCCTCACCGCCGCCTTCGCCCTGCTGCCGCTGGTCTACCTCGGCGTGCGGGCCCTGGAGCACGGCCCCGGGCGCGCACGGGAGATCGTGGTCTCCCCGCGCACCCTCGAACTCCTCGGCAACAGCCTGCGCCTGACCCTGACCGTGGTGCTGATCACCCTCCTGCTGGGTGTCTCCCTGGCCTGGCTGACCCAGCGCACCCGCCTGCCCGGCGCCCGCCTGTGGGCTGTGGTCGCCACCCTGCCGTTGGCGGTCCCCAGCTACGTGATGGCCTTCGGGTGGCTCTCCGCGGTGCCCGGCGCGAGTGGCTTCACGGGGGCCGTTCTCGCCCTCTCCCTGGCCTGCTTCCCCTACGTCTTCCTCCCGGTCGCCGCCGTGCTGCGGACCTCCGACCCCGCCCGCGAGGAGGCGGCCCGCGCCCTGGGGCACTCGTCGACCGGCGTCTTCCTGCGGGTCACCCTGCCCCGGCTGCGTCCGGCGGCCCTCGGTGGGGCGCTGCTGGTCGCGCTCTACGTCGTCTCCGACTTCGGCGCGGTGTCGATCATGCGGTACGACACCTTCACCCGGGCGATCTTCATGTCCTACCGGGCGAGCTTCGACCGCACCCCGGCCGCCGCGCTCGCCTGCGTCCTGGTGGTCATCACCCTCCTGCTGGTCGCCGCCGAGCGTCGGGTCCGGGGCCGGGGCGCACTCGCCGCCGTCGGCCGGGGAGCGGCCCGTCCGCCCCGGCGCGTTCCCCTGGGGCGCCTCGCCCCCCTCGCGCTGGCCTGGTGCGCGACCATCGCCTCCGCGGCGCTGCTGCTGCCCGTCGGCACCCTGGTGTGGTGGATCGTCACCGGCTCCTCCGCCACCTGGCAGCCCGCCGCGCTCGCCGCCACCGCCTGGTCCACGGTCGCCGTCGCCGCCGCCGGAGCCGCCCTGACCACGCTCCTGGCCCTGCCGGTGGGTGTGATCGCCGCGCGGTACCGCACCCGCACCTCCCGCCTGCTCGAGCAGGCGGCGTACGCGGCCCACGCGCTGCCGGGCATCACCGTGGCGCTGGCACTCGTCTTCCTCTCGGTCCGCTATGCCCGACCCCTGTACCAGGAGTACCCCCTCCTGGTGATCGCCTACGCGGCGCTCTTCCTCCCCCTGGCGGTCACCGGGGTGCGCACCGCCGTCCAGCAGTCCCCGGCCGTCCTGGAGGACGTCGCCCGCTCCCTGGGGCACGGGCCGCTCGCCGTGCTGCGGCGGGTCACCCTGCCCCTGGCCGCCCCCGGCGTGGCCACCGGCGCGGCGCTGACCTTCGTGGTCATCATGAAGGAGCTACCGCTCACACTGCTGCTGCGCCCCAGCGGCATGGATACGCTGGCCACCCGGCTGTGGACCCACACCGAGAACCAGGCCCACGCGGCCGCCGCCCCCTATGCCCTGGCGCTGATCCTCATCGCCGCCGTTCCCGCCCACCTCCTGGGGAGACACCGCTCGTGAACGACCTGAGCGTCCGCGGCCTCGTGAAGTCCCACGGCTCCGACGGCCCCGTCCTGCGCGGCCTGGACCTGGAGGCCGGGGCCGGTGACCTGGTCGCGGTCCTCGGCCCCTCCGGCTGCGGCAAGACCACCCTGTTGCGGGTGATCGCCGGTTTCCTGCGGGCCGACGCCGGCACCGTCACCGTGGGCGGGCGGGTGCTCACCGACCCCGGTACCCACGTCCCGCCCGAACGGCGGGCGGTGGGCATCGTGGCCCAGGAAGGCGCCCTCTTCCCCCATCTGGACGTCGCCCGCAACGTCGCCTTCGGGCTCACCGGCCTCTCCCGGGCCGCGCGGCGGAAGAGGGTGGCGGAGATGCTCGAGCTGGTGGGGCTGGCCGACCACGGTCGCCGGATGCCGCACGAGCTCTCCGGCGGTCAGCAACAGCGGGTCTCGCTCGCCCGGGCGCTGGCGCCCCGTCCCGCCCTCGTCCTGCTCGACGAGCCCTTCAACGCCCTGGACAGTTCCCTGCGCACCGGCCTGCGCGCCGACGTGCGCGCCGCCCTGCGGGCCGGCGGCGCCACCGCCCTGCTGGTCACCCACGACCAGCAGGAGGCGCTGTCGGTCGCCGACTCGGTGGCGGTGGTCCGCGACGGCCGGGTCGTCCAGCAGGACGATCCGCGCCGGCTCTACCACCATCCCGTGGACGCCCGGGTGGCCCGATTCGTCGGCGACGCCGTCGTTCTGCCCGGTGCCGTGGAAGGGGACGCCGGGGGCCTGGCCGCCACCCCGCTCGGCGCGGTCCCCCTCCCGCGCGACGGAGCGGGCGGTCCCACGGAAGCGGCGGAGTCCGGCACGCCGGTCACGGTGCTGCTGCGGCCCGAACAACTCCTCCTCCGGCCGCCGGGCACCGCGGGAGCGGTCGGCGGCACGGTCGAGGACGTCCACTTCTACGGCCACGACGCCGTGGTCACCGTGCGGGTGGCCGGGCTGGAACGTCCGGTGGAGGTGCGCCACGCGGGAGTGGTGGAGGTGCGGCCCGGCGATCCCACCGACCTGGAGGTGATCGGCCCGGCCCTGCTGTGCACCCGGGAGGTCGCGCCCACTCCGGCGCCGGTGCCGGGGGCCGCGGGCATCGCGGGGACCGTCCGGTGAGCCCCGGCCGGCGGCCGGCGGCACCGCACCGCGTGGTCAGTCTGGTGCCCTCGCTCACCGAGGCCATCGCCTCCGGTGCCCCCGAGCTCCTGGTCGGCGTCACCGACTGGTGCACCCACCCCGCCGATCTCGCGGCCGAGCGGATCGGTGGGACCAAGAACCCCGACCCGGCGCGGATCCTGGCTCTCGCCCCGGATCTGGTGGTCGCCAACGAGGAGGAGAACCGTCCCGCCGACCTGGAGGCGCTGCGGGCCGCCGGCCTCACCGTCCTGGTCACCGTCATCCGCACCCTCGAGGACGCCTTCGCCGAACTGGAGCGGGTCATGGTGACCGGCTGTCGCCTGTCCCTCCCCGCCTGGTGGGAGGAGGCGCGCGAGAACTGGCACGCCGGCCGGGCGGTGATCGACGCCCGGGTGGTCGTGCCGATCTGGCGCCGCCCGTGGATGGTGTTGGGCCGCGACACCTTCGCCGGTGACCTGCTCTCCCGACTGGGCGCCCACAACCTCTTCGCCGGGCACGAGGAGCGCTACCCGCGCGTTGCGCCGCCCGATCTCCGCACGGCGGGGGCCGACCTGGTGGTGCTCCCCGACGAGCCGTACGCCTTCGGGCCCGACGACGGACCGGAGTCGTTCCCGGACCTGCCCGCCGCCCTCGTCGACGGGCGCTCGCTCACCTGGTACGGCCCCTCACTCGTGGACGCGCCCCGACGGCTGGGCACCGCGCTGCTCGACCCGCTGCCTCCCGCCGGACGACCCACCCCCGGCGCCGGGAGCCCCTGACCGGCGGGCGGCGGCCCGGGCCACCAACTCCTCCATCAGCCGCAGCTCCTCACCCGCCTCCGGGTGCCACTGCACCCCCAGCGCGAAGTCGGCGGAGGGCAGTTCGACGGCCTCCACCGTCCCGTCCCCGGCACGGGCGCACACCACGAGTCCCTCGGCGAGCCGGTCCACCGCCTGGTGATGGTGGGTCTTCACCTCCGGGGACCCCGGACCCAGCAACTCCGCCAGGCGGGTTCCCGGCACCGGCCGCACCGGATGGGTCTCCCAGGTGCCGGGCGCGCCCGCGTGGCCGTCCAGGTGCTGCAGCAGGGTGCCGCCCAGCACCACGTTCATCAGCTGCATCCCCCGGCACACGCCCAGCAGCGGGACGTCCGCATCCAGGGCGGCCGCGATCAGCGCCGCCTCCCAGGCGTCGCGCTCGTGCGCCGGCGGGCCGGTCCGCGGGTCGCGCTCCGCGCCGTAGCGGGCCGGGTCCACGTCCGGGCCCCCGGCCACCACGACGCCGTCCAGCCGCTCCACCACCGCCCGCGCCGCCCCCGGCGCGGGATCGGGCGGGAGCAGGAGCGCCGTCCCGCCGGCCCGCTGCACCAACCGGTGGTAGTCGGCGGGCAACAGCGCCGCCGGCAACTCCCAGGGGCCCCACCGGGCCACCGGCTCGAGATAGGTGCTCACCCCGATCATCGGCGCCGCCGGCGCGGCCCGGGTTCCCTGCCGTTCCACGATCGCGCTCCCGTGGTTCCGCCGGCGGCGTGCCGCGGTACCGGGCGCCGCCGGGTGGTCGTTCCCCGACGCCGGCCCCGGCGCGCATGAGCGGGGGTCCGACCCGGGCACCCGTACCCTATGGCATCCGGCAGCAGTGATCGGGAGGGCCCACTCGTGACACCAGCGGACCGCACACCCCCGCTACCCGTCGAGGAACTCCGGGCCCGGATCGATCTCGGGGAGATCGACACCGTGGTCGTGGCCTTCACCGACATGCAGGGGCGCCTGCAGGGCAAACGATTCGCCGCCCGGCACTTCCTCGACGAGGTGCTCCGGCACGGCACCGAGGCGTGCGCCTACCTGCTGGCCGTGGACGTGGAGATGAACACCGTCGACGGTTACGCCATGGCCTCCTGGGAGACCGGCTACGGGGACTTCGTCATGCGGCCCGACGCGAGCACGGTGCGCCGGGTCCCCTGGCACCCGGCCACCGCCATGGTCACCGCCGACCTCGCCTGGCCCGACGAGCGCCCCGTGGCCGCCTGTCCGCGCGGCATCCTGCGCCGGCAACTCGACCGGCTGGCCGAACGCGGCTGGACCGCCCTGGTCGGCACGGAACTGGAGTTCATGGTCTTCCGGGAGAGCTACGAGACCGCCGGTGACGCCGGCTACCGCGGACTGACCCCCGTCAACCGCTACAACGTCGACTACTCCCTGCTGGGCACCGGCCGGATCGAACCGCTGCTGCGCCGCATCCGCAACGACATGGCCGGGGCCGGGATGGTCGTGGAGTCGGCCAAGGGCGAGTGCAACCTCGGACAGCACGAGATCGTCTTCCGCTACTCCGACGCCCTGACCACCTGTGACCAGCACGCGATCTACAAGACCGGGGCCAAGGAGATCGCCGCCGACGAGGGCGTCTCGCTGACCTTCATGGCCAAGTACGACGAGCGGGAGGGCAACTCCTGCCACATCCACCTCTCGCTGCGCGACGGGACCGGCCGTCCCGTCTTCGCGACGGGGGCGACGGCCGGTCCCGACGGGATGTCGCAGACCATGCGCGCCTTCCTCGCCGGTCAACTCGCCTCGCTGCGGGAGTTCTCCCTGCTGTACGCGCCCACCATCAACGCCTACAAGCGGTTCCGGCCCGGCTCCTTCGCCCCCACAGCCGTGGCCTGGGGACCGGACAACCGCACCTGTGCGCTGCGCGTGGTCGGCCACGGCCCGGGCCTGCGCCTGGAGAACCGGGTGCCGGGCGGCGACGTCAACCCCTACCTGGCCGTCGCCGGGATGATCGCGGCCGGTCTGGACGGGGTGGACCGGGGACTGGTCCCGCCCGCCCCCTGCACCGGCAACGCCTACGCCGCGCCCGCGGACGCGGGGGGACACGTGCCGCGCACCCTGCGCGAGGCCGCGGAGTTGTGGGGGAACAGTGACACCGCCCGCGCCGCCTTCGGCGACGAGGTGGTCGACCACTACCTCACCCTGGCCCGGGTGGAACAGGAGGCGTACGACGGGGCCGTGACGGATTGGGAACGGGTCCGCTCCTTCGAACGCATGTGATCCACCGTCCCCCGCAGCCACCCCCTCACCCCGGGAGTCCGACGATGACCCATTCGATGTCCCCTGCCGGCC
>NZ_VKHT01000255.1 GCF_014141535.1 Streptomyces alkaliphilus
TCGCCACGGGGCCGCCGGGGGCGGGGACACCGCGCCCCACGCGCCCCGTGGCGAGGACACCGCGACGGAGACCGGCATCGTGGTCGAGGGCCCGCGGGGCGCGGTCCCCGCCGACCGGGTGCGGCTGGCCCGCTGCTGCACCCCCGTACCGGCCGACGAGGTCACGGCCTTCCCGGTGCGCGGCGGGGGCGTCACGGTGCACCGGGAGAGCTGTCCGGCGGCGTGTCGGATGGCCCGGTCCGGGCGTTCCGCGGTTCCCGTGCGATGGCGGGACACCCCCACCGGCTGCCGGGTCACCCTGCACGCCGAGGCGCTGGGCCGTCCCCATCTGCTCGCCGAACTGACCGAGGCGCTCGCCGAGCACGGCGCCTCGGTGCTCAGCGCCGAGGTCGAACCGCCCAGGGAGCGTCGGGTCCGGCACACCTACACCCTGCGCCTGCCGGATGCCCGTGAGCTGCCCCGCCTCATGCGGGCGATGCGCGGGGTCCCGGGTGTGTACGACGTGGCACGGGCCCTGCGCACCGGCGCCTGACCACGACCCGGCCGGGCCTCCCACCGGGTTTCTCCGGGCCGGTGGGGCGGACGGCCGCGGGGCCCGGGGGACGAAACGGCGCGGAAAATCCGGTGCCCGTGCCGGTGGGGCGTGCGACCATGGAGGGGTACGTTCGGGAGCGGTGGTCGGGAAGCCGGCCGTCCCGGCGGTCGGGAATCCCCCGGGCGCCCCCGGCGTTGAACACCAGGGGAGCCGCGTCCCGCCGGGACCGCCCCGGCGCCCGTTCCGGCGTCCCGACCGCCCCCGCCGCACGCCGGCGGACGGACCACCGGGCCTCCGGCCGGCCCGACGCGCCGAGCGCGCCGCGGCCGGATCGCACGCCGTGCCCCGACCACCACCCGCCGACGTTAGGACGACATTGACCTTCTCTTCCCTTCCTCAGGACCAGCACAGCCGCGCCGCCGGGCGCCGGGCCGATGCCCTGATGGATGAGGACATCGCCCGGACCGCGCTCGACACCGAGCGCGACGGTGAGCAGCTCGACCGCGAGGAACGCGCCGCCCTGCGCCGCGTCGCCGGCCTGTCCACCGAACTCCGGGACGTCACCGAGGTCGAGTACCGACAGCTCCGCCTGGAGCGCGTGGTACTCGTCGGGGTGTGGACCACCGGCACCGCGGAGGACGCGGACAACTCCCTCGCCGAACTGGCCGCGCTCGCGGAGACCGCGGGCGCCATGGTGCTCGACGGCGTCATCCAGCGCCGCGACAAGCCCGACCCGGCCACCTACATCGGCTCCGGCAAGGCCCGCGAACTGCGGGACCTCGTTCTGGAGACCGGGGCGGACACCGTCGTGTGCGACGGTGAACTGAGCCCCGGCCAGCTCATCCACCTCGAGGACGTCGTCAAGGTCAAGGTGGTCGACCGCACCGCCCTGATCCTCGACATCTTCGCCCAGCACGCCACCTCCCGCGAGGGCAAGGCGCAGGTGTCGCTGGCACAGATGCAGTACATGCTGCCCCGGCTGCGCGGTTGGGGTCAGTCACTGTCCCGTCAGATGGGCGGTGGCGGCTCCGGCTCCTCGGGCGGCGGCATGGCCACCCGCGGTCCCGGTGAGACCAAGATCGAGACCGACCGGCGCCGCATCCGCGAGAAGATGGCGAAGCTGCGCCGCGAGATCGCCGCGATGAAGACCGGCCGGGACGTCAAGCGGCAGGAGCGCCGCCGCAACCAGGTGCCCTCGGTCGCCATCGCCGGCTACACCAACGCCGGCAAGTCCTCGCTGCTCAACCAGCTCACCGGTGCCGGGGTCCTGGTGGAGAACGCACTGTTCGCCACCCTCGACCCCACGGTTCGCAGGGCCGAGACGCCGAGCGGCCGGGTCTACACCCTGGCCGACACCGTCGGCTTCGTCCGCCACCTGCCGCACCACCTGGTGGAGGCGTTCCGCTCCACCATGGAGGAGGTCGGCGACGCCGATCTCATCCTGCACGTGGTGGACGGCGCCCACCCCGTGCCGGAGGAGCAGTTGGCCGCCGTGCGCGAGGTGATCCGTGAGGTCGGCGCCGCCGACGTCCCGGAGATCGTCGTGATCAACAAGGCCGACGCCGCCGACCCGCTGGTGCTCCAGCGGCTGTTGCGGGCCGAGAAGCGGGCCCTGGCGGTCTCCGCGCACACCGGTGCCGGCATGGAGGAACTCCTGGAGTGGATCGACCGGGAGCTGCCCCGGCCGGACGTGGAGTTGCGGGTCCTGGTGCCCTACACCGAGGGCTCCCTGGTCTCCCGCGTGCACGCGGAGGGGGAGGTGCTGGCCGAGGAGCACACGGCCGACGGTACCCTGCTCACCGCGCGCGTCCACGAGGAGCTCGCCGCCGACCTGCGACGGGCCGGTCGGGAGACGGCCGTCGTCTGACGCCGCGTCGCGCGCCCGGGCCCGTGCTCGATGGGAAACCATCGTGCACGGGTCCTTCCGCGTTCCGGAGCCGTCCGGTCCACCCCGCCGGGCCTCCACGGTGACGCCCGCGAAAGCCCGTACCGGCCTCCTCGCGCCGATCGTCCCCCGCCTTGTGCACCGGTTCCCGGATCTCCTCCGGGTCGACGGTGGGAACGAGTGTCCGGGCAGGTCTCGGAGCACTGTGGGCGGCGGCGAGGATCGAGTGGGGACGCCTCGTCCTCCGGCACCGTCTGCCCGGGAGGGCGCGCGCGGCCCCCCGTGGTGGCCGCCGCATCCGACCGACCCCGCGGGATGTCACCCCATCCGGTGGCCGGGCCAGCGTGTTGGCCCTCGCGCACCCGGTGTCCGCGTCACAGGTCCTCCCGCAGGGTCCGCATTCGGCCGATCTCCGCGTTCTGCTGGGCGGCGATCTCCCCGGCCAGTTCCCTGACCGCCATGTCACCGGTCTGCGCCAACACGTCGGCGGCCATCACCACCGCGCCCTCGTGATGGGAGATCATCAACTCGAGGAAGAGCCGGTCGAACTCCCCGCCCCGGGCCGCATCCAACTCGGCCAGCTGTTCCGGGGAGGCCATGCCGGGCATGTCGAAGTGGTCGTGTCCGCCGTGGTCCCCGTGTCCGCCGTGGGCATCGGCCCCGTGGCCCCGGTGCTTCTCGTGCGCCTCGTGTCCCTCGTGCTCCTCCAGCCATGCCTCCATGACGGCGATCTCCGGCTCCTGGGCCACCGAGATCCGGCCGGCCAGGCCCCGAACCCGCTCGTTCTCCGCGTGGAGTTCGGCCAGCGCCGTCATCTCCAGGGCCTGCGCGTGGTGCACGGCCATCATCTCCATGAAGGCGAAGTCCGCGGCGACCGGCTCGTCCCGCAGTCGGGCGGCGACCTCCCCGACCTCCTCCGGCGACAGGGTCCGGGCCTCCTCCCCGGGACGGCCGGGGGCGATCACCGCCGGGGCGTCCCCGTCCGCGGACGCCTCGGCGGAACCCTCGGCGGTACAGGCGGTCAGCGGGGTGAGCACCAGGGCCGCGATCACGCGGAGCGCCCGGCCGCGGATGGAGTGACGGACCGTCACGTTTTCTCCTGTGAGGGGGAGTTGCCGGTGGGTGTTCCGGTCACCTCCACTGGTTTCCCTCTGTTGTGATGTACATGCACAGAGGATACTGGGGCCACCCCGAGCACCACTCCTTGAGGCACCCACAGGATCCGGGAGGACCCCACAGTGACGCTGCTCCACAGCCCCCGACGCCGCTTCGTCGGCGCGGCGGCGGGTGTATTCGGCCTGTTGGCCACCTTGTTCGTCGCGAGTCCGGCCGTCGCGACGCCCGGCACCGAGGAGCCGCCGACCGTCCGGGAGATCCCCGGCCACGAGTCGGCCGACACCGACGACCCCGCGATGGGCACCGCCTCCACCGACATCCCGGGCGTGGACGAGATCGTCCACAGCCGCAACATCAGCCATCTGGCAACCGTGCCCGGCGAGGTTCTCCGGGGCACGACCTCCGACATCGCCTTCCGCGACCATTACGCCTTCGTGGGCAACTACGACGGCTTCACCGTCTACGACATCCGCAGGCCCGAGCGGCCGCGCATCATCACCGAGGTGTTCTGCCCCGGCGCGCAGAACGACATCTCCGTGTACGGCGATCTGCTGATCCTGTCGGTGGACTCCTCGCGCAGCGACGACTCCTGCAACAGCACCACCATGCCCGCCACACGGCCCGAGGCGTGGGAGGGCATCCGGGTCTTCGACATCAGCGACCTGCGCGCCCCGAAGTACGTGGCGGCCGTGGAGACCGCCTGTGGCTCGCACACCCACACCCTCGTGCCGGGCAAGGGCGCCGTGTACGTGTACGTCTCCTCGTACTTCCCCCACGCGAGCTACCCCGACTGCCAACCGCCGCACGACGGCATCTCCATCGTCAAGGTGCCGCTGAAGACCCCGCGGAACGCCGAACTCGTCTCCTTCGAGGTGCTCTTCCCCGACGGTGGTTTCCCCGGTGACGCCACCGGTACGGCGACCAGCGGCTGCCACGACATCACCGCCTACCCCGCCCTGCGCCTGGCGGCCGGCGCCTGCCTGGGCGACGGCATCCTGATGGACATCACCGACCCCGAGGCCCCCCGGGTCATCGACCGGGTCCAGGACGCCGAGCACTTCGCCTTCTGGCACTCGGCCACCTTCAGCCAGGACGGCAGCAAGGTCGTCTTCACCGACGAGTTGGGCGGTGGCGGCGCGGCCACCTGCACCGCGGCCATCGGCCCCGAGTACGGCGCCAACGGCATCTACCACATCACCGGCAAGGGCGACCGGCGCAAGCTGGAGTTCCGCAGCTACTACAAGATTCCCCGCCACCAGGCCGACACCGAGAACTGCGTCGCGCACAACGGCTCCCTGATCCCCGCCAAGGGCCGCGACATCATGGTCCAGTCCTGGTACCAGGGCGGCGTCTCGGTGTGGGAGTTCACCGACTCCGACAATCCCGTGGAGATCGGTTGGTTCGACCGGGGCCCGGTCTCCGAGGAACGGCTGACCTTCGGCGGCACCTGGTCGGCCTACTACTACAACGGCCACATCTACTCCAGCGAGCAGCGGGGCCTGGACGTGTTGCGGATCACCGACCCGCGCACCAACAGCGCCCGGAGCGTCAAGCTCAGCGAGTTGAACGTCCAGACCCAGCCGCGCTACCGCTGAGTCCGGACGGCGGCCGGGGCCTCCCGGCCGCCACCGCCACCGCCACCGCCACCCACATCCGGCGGGTGCCGCGGCAGGGCCTCCCCCTCCGGCGGCACCCGCCGGCGCGACCCCGGGGAGAGAAGCGTGTCCGCGAGGAGAACTCCCCATCGGGGGTGGTCCGGTGCGGCTTCCACGGTGTGGGCCTCATGGTTCCTCTTCTCCATGGTCATGGCGGGAGCGGCGGTGCGCGGGGGAGGCTTCCTGGAGGAGGGCGTGAACCGATTGCACTGGTCGGTGGTCATCGCCTATCCCGTGTGGGTGATCCTCCGGTTCGTTCCCGGAGAGGGTTCGGGAGAGAGTCGACTTGTCGATTCCGTCGATGAGGTCCCCGGGCGGGAGGAGCGCCTCCTTCGCCTTCTCTCCCTGGTCGTCCAATCCCTCGTCGTCGTGGCGGTGATCACGACCGTGGGAACCCTGGTGACGCGCCGGGAGGCCGGAGCGGTTCTCCCGGTGCTCCTCGGTGCGTCCTGGATGCTCCCCTACCTGATCGCCACTCTTCTCCTGGCCGTGTTCTGTCTCCTCTCACCGGTGCGGGTCGGTGGGCGTCCCCGGGCCCGGAGAAAAACGACTCCGACACCGTGATGGACCCGGGCCCGACGGGAATCGGCCCGGAGGGCTTTGTC
>NZ_VKHT01000256.1 GCF_014141535.1 Streptomyces alkaliphilus
CGTCCGCCTCGTCGGCTGGGGCCGGCCAGGCGGACGGTGTAGACGAGGCCGTTGTCGGTCAGTGTGGAGGCGGGGTATCCGTGCAGTTGGGCGGCTTGCCGGAAGGTGTCCAGGACGATCTTGGAGGTGACGGCCCGGTGTGCTGAGACGTGCACGGCGTAGCGGGAGTGGTCGTCGAGCCAGGTGATGATCTCGGTATCCGGGCCGGGTCGTCCGTCGGGGCGGGTGAGGCGGTAGTGCGTGAAGTCGGACTGCCGGCATTCGTTGGGCTGTTCGGCGGCGAAGCGTATGTAGGAGGACTTGGGTCGCTTCTTGGGCTGGGGGGCGATGGTGCCGGCGCGGGCCAGGAGGCGGTGGATCGTGGCCCTGGAGAGCTTGATGCCGTGGTGGTGCTCGAGGTGCCAGGCGATGGTCTCGGCGCCGGCGTCCAGGCCGGCCTCGGTCAGCTGCTTGCGCAGGGCGAGGACTTGCTCGACGACTGCGGGCGGGGTCGCGCGCGGGTTGGTCTTCGGGGCTCGGGAGCGGGGTTCGAACGCGGCTTCGCCCTCGAGACGGTAGCGGGCCAGAAGTGTGTGGATCCAGGAGCGGGCCACACCGTAGTCGCGGGCGACCTGGGCGACGGGGCGGTGCTCGATGGTGACAGCGGTGATGACCAGCCGGGCTTTCGACATGCCCGAACATCAGCAGCTCGCGTCGGTGTCCTGGATGTCCTGAGACATCATGTCCTCAATGTCCTGAGACATGCGTCCTGGATGTCGTGAGACTGCACACTGTCCCCGCTACGCAAAGGTCAGGGCCCGGTGTCCGTGCGTCAAGCACGGAGGCCGGGTCCTTTCCGCGTGGTGCGGGAGCGTGTGGGTCGGCCGTACGCGCCTCCACCGCCCCGGGCCCTCCGACTTCGACCGCGCCCCGTGACCCCCTCTCCTGCGCGGAGGGTTCGCCCGCTCCTCCGCTCGTGGCCCGACGCTTCCCGCGTGCCGGTGCCTCACCTCCCGGTCCGTGTCCCCGGTGCCTTTCCCCGGCCGACCCCCTCGGATGCCCTGCCCGGACGACGGGCTCGGTTGCCCCGTTCCCCCGTTCGGGGGTGGTGGCGGGTTCCCCCTTCGGGTGGTTCGCGACCGGCTCGGTCCATGACGCGTGTCACCCCTGCGGTGGATGTTTCACGGCCGGGACGGTCGGTCGTCGGGGTGACGCCGGCCGGTCGACGACACCGCCGTGAGCGGGCACGATGCCCCCGGGGCGTCCTCGAGACCCAATCGGTGCCCATTTGCCGCCTGTTACAGCGTTTGAGTGTTGTCATGTCGGGAAGTCGATAAACCTCTATGTGAATTCGCCGGGCGCGGGTATTCCCGGTGTACGCAGGTTTCAGGTGGTGCGAGTATGGTCCTTATGGGGGACAGGGCGGGGTTCGAGACCGGCGCCGACGAGGCGGCCCGCGAGGGTGCGGCCCGTCTTCGGCGTGGGGATCTCGAAGGTGCGGAGACGCTGTTGCGCGTCGCCGCGTCCGAGGGTGATCGCAGTGCGGCCAACAACCTCGGCGTCCTCCTCCATCGCACCGGCCGGAACGAGGAGGCCGCCGGCTGGTGGCGCACCGCCGCGGTCGCCGGCTCCGCCGCCGCCGCGCATGCCCTGGGGCGCCTCCACCGCGAGCAGGGGGATGACACCGCGGCCGAGTACTGGCTGCGCCAGTCCGCCGAGTGGGGTCATGACTCGGGAGCCTACGCCCTCGCGGACCTGTTGGACGGCAACGACGCCGACGGCGCGGCGCGTTGGTTCCGGATCGCCGCCGAACGCGGCCACCGCGAGGCCGCCTTCCGCTACGCCCCGCTGTCGGACGACCCCGAGACCTGGTACCGCTTCGCGGCCGCCCGCGGTCACAGCCGTGCCGCCCACCGGCTGGGCGGGCTGCTCGAACGGCGCGGCGAGACCACCGAGGCGATGCGCTGGTACCTGGACGCCGCCGAGGCCGGTGAGTCCGGGGCCGCCGCCGCCCTGGGGTTCCTGCTGAGCGACGCGGGCGAGGAGGAGGCCGCCGAGAGCTGGTGGCTGCGCGCCGCCCGGGAGGGCGAGGGCACCGCCGCCAACGCCCTGGGGGCGCTGAACGCCCGGCACGGTCGTCGCCAGGAGGCCCAGCGCTGGTACCGGGAGGCCCTGGAGGCCGGTGACATCAACGGCGCCTTCAACCTGGCGCTGCTGTGCGCCGGTTCGGGTCGCATGGTGCAGGCCGAGCAGTGGTACCGCCGGGCCGCCTACGCGGGGCACCGGGAGGCGGCCAACGCCCTCGCGGTACTGCTGCTCCAGCGCGGCGACACCGACGGTGCCGAGCCGTGGTTCTCCCGCGCGGCCGAGGCGGGCAGTGTGGACGCGGCCTTCAACCTGGGCATCCTGCACGCCAAGCGGGGTGACGAGGCCGAGTCCCTGCGCTGGTACCGGCGGGCCGCGGGAGCCGGGCACGCCGAGGCGGCCCTGCAGGTGGCACTCACCGGCCTGCGGGGAGCCCGCACCCCCCGGGAGCGGGAGGAGGCCGACCGGATGCTGCGCCGCTCCGCGGAGGGCGGCAGCGTGGAGGGCGCCTTCCGCCTGGCGGTCCGTCTGGAGCGGCTGGAGCGCGCGGGGGAGGGCGACCCGCCTCCGGGGCCGGGCACCGAGACCGACCCGGACACCGACCCCGGGCTGGGCACCAACGGCCGGATCGTCCTGCGCCCCAGCGGACCGGTCCGGGGAGTCGGTGGTCCCGCGGACCCGGAGACCTCCGAGGCGGAGCGGTGGTACCGCCGCGCCGCCGAGCGCGGGCACCGTCGGGCCCGGGTGCGGCTGGGCACCCGGGCGGCCGAGCGCGGCGACCTGGTCGAGGCCGCCGAGTGGTATCGGCGGGCCGCCGAGGACGGCAGCCGCAACGGTGCCTTCAACCTGGGGCTGCTGCTCGCACGCGAGGGCGCCGAGCCCGAGGCCGCGATGTGGTGGAAGCGGGCGGCCGAGGCCGGTCACGGCCGGGCGGCGCTGCACCTGGCGCTGTTGGCCTCCCGGCGCGGCGAATTGAGCGAGGGGCGCGAGTGGAGCGCCCGGGCCGTGGAGCTGGGGCCGGCGGAGGTCGCCCGACGGGCGGCGCGGTTGCGCGACGCGCTGGCGGGTGAACTGACGGCCTGACGCGACCCCGGCCGCGACGCGGCTCCCGGGTACCCGGGGCGCTCATGTGGAACGGGGCGGGCGGGGTTCGATCCCGCCCGGTCCCGCTCCCGAGAGGCCCTCGAGAGCCATCAAGAGGCCCGCGAGAGGTCCTCGGGGGAGATCCTCACGAGCCGTCCCCGTCGGGGGCGTCCCTCTCCTCCGCGGCGGAGGTCAGCGCGGCCCGCGCCATCCGGTGCAGCAGGGCGGCCGTCCCGGCGCGGTCCGGCAGCGCGCCGGGACGCGCGGACAGGTGGGGGGTGGAGTTCAACAGGCCGAAGACGGCGTGCACGGCGCCCCTGGCGTACCGTTCGGTCAGTTCCGGGTGGACCCGGCCCACCACCTCCACCCACAGTTCCACGTACTGCCGTTGCAGCCGGCGGACCTCCTTGCGGTCGCGTTCGGGGAGACGGTCCAATTCCCGGTCGTGCAGGGTGATCAGGGCCCGGTCGTCCAACGCGAAGTCGATGTGGCCGGCGATCAGGGCGTCCAGTGCCTCCGCCGGTGACCGGCCCGTCGCCGCGGCCTCCTCCACCCGGCGTTCGCCCCCGTCGCGCAGCCGGACGCTGATGCCCACCAGCAACTCGGTGAGCATGGCGTCCTTGCCGGCGAAGTGCCGGTACAGGGCGGGGCCGCTGATGCCCACGGCGGCCCCTATCTCGTCCACCCCGACGCCGTGGAAGCCGTGGTCGGCGAAGAGTCGGGACGCCTCGCGCAGGATCTGTTCGCGCCGGTTGCCGCCGCCGGTGCGCCGTCCGGGACGGGCGGTGTCGGCCTCCCGGACGTGGAGGGCGTCGACGGAGCCGGTCCCGGGGTCGGCGGCGGAGGTATCGGCTGCGGTGGAGCCGGAGGGCGAGCCGTGCATGCCCCCATTGTAGACAGCGGCCGTTAATGGGCGTTAACCTGAGCCCCGGCGTTAACGGTCATTAACCCGTCGGTGGGTCGAGCGACGGGTGGAGGCGTGAGGGAGCTGGTCGGATGAGCCGGGCACCGGTGCTCGCGGTCGGCGCGGAGCCGGACTCCGCCGCCCGCCGGGCGAACGAGAAGGCCCACCGGGAGCTGGTCGCCGAGTTGCGGGAGAAGCTGGCGGCGGCCCGTCTCGGCGGCGGCGAGGCGGCCCGGGCCCGGCACGTCGCGCGCGGCAAGCTCCTGCCCCGCGACCGGGTGGACACCCTCCTCGACCCCGGCTCCCCCTTCCTGGAGCTGGCCCCCCTGGCGGCCCACGACATGTACGGGGGTGACGCCCCGGCGGCCGGGGTGATCGCCGGCATCGGTCGCGTCTCGGGTCGCGAGTGCGTGGTGGTGGCCAACGACGCCACCGTCAAGGGCGGCACCTACTACCCGATGACGGTCAAGAAGCACCTGCGGGCCCAGGAGGTGGCACTGGAGAACCGCCTGCCCTGCCTGTACCTGGTGGACTCCGGCGGTGCCTTCCTGCCGCTGCAGGACGAGGTCTTCCCCGACCGCGACCACTTCGGCCGCATCTTCTTCAACCAGGCCCGGATGTCCGAGCGCGGGATCCCCCAGCTGGCCGCCGTCATGGGCTCCTGCACCGCCGGGGGCGCCTACGTTCCGGCCATGAGCGACGAGGCCGTCATCGTGCGCGGCCGGGGCACCATCTTCCTGGGCGGCCCCCCCTTGGTGAAGGCCGCCACCGGGGAGGTCGTCACCGCCGAGGAGCTGGGCGGGGGTGAGGTGCACTCCCGGATCTCCGGCGTCACCGACCACCTCGCCGAGGACGACGCGCACGCGTTGCGCATCCTGCGGTCGGCCGTCGCCGGGCTTCCCCGACGCGGCTCCCCGCCCTGGTCGGTGGAGCCCGCCGAGGAGCCCTCCGTGGATCCGGAGGGACTCTACGGCGCCGTACCGGTGGACCCCCGCACCCCCTACGACGTGCGGGAGGTCATCGCCCGTCTGGTGGACGGCTCCCGGTTCCACGAGTTCAAGGCCGAGTACGGCACCACCCTGGTCACCGGGTTCGCCCGGATCCACGGCCACCCCGTCGGCGTGGTGGCCAACAACGGCATCCTCTTCGGCGAGTCCGCGCTCAAGGGCGCCCACTTCGTCGAACTGTGCGATCAGCGCGGGATCCCGCTGCTCTTCCTGCAGAACATCTCCGGCTTCATGGTCGGCCGTGACTACGAGGCGGCCGGCATCGCCAAGCACGGCGCCAAGATGGTCACCGCGGTCGCCTGCACCCGGGTGCCCAAGCTCACCGTGGTGATCGGCGGTTCCTACGGCGCGGGCAACTACTCCATGTGCGGCCGGGCCTACTCGCCCCGCTTCATGTGGATGTGGCCCAACGCCCGGATCTCGGTGATGGGCGGTGAGCAGGCCGCCTCCGTGCTGGCCACCGTCAAGCGCGACCAACTGGAGGCCCGTGGCCGGGAGTGGTCCGGGCGCGAGGAGGAGGAGTTCAAGGCGCCGATCCGGGCCGACTACGAGGCCAGGGGCAACGCCTACCACGCCACCGCCCGCCTGTGGGACGACGGGATCATCGACCCGCTGGAGACCCGCACCGTCCTCGGGCTGGCCCTCACCGCCTGCGCCAACGCACCACTGGGGGAGCCCGGATGGGGCGTGTTCCGGATGTGAGTCCGGCGCCTCCCCCTCGTCCCGGCGCCCC
>NZ_VKHT01000257.1 GCF_014141535.1 Streptomyces alkaliphilus
GCCCGATCCGGGGTGTCAGCGGGCCATGAAGGCCAGCAGGTCCTGGCGGCTGACCACACCGGTGGGCTTGCCCTCCACCAGCACGATCGCCGCGTCGGCGGCGCCCAGCGCGGTCATCAGGTCGGCGATCGGCTCACCGGCGCCCACCTGCGGCAGCGGGGCGCTCATGTGCTTCTCCAACGGGTCCTCCAGCCCGGCCCGCTTGGTGAAGAGCGCCTCCAGCAGGTCGCGCTCCACCACCGAGCCGACCACCTCGGCGGCCATCACGTCGGGGTGTCCGGCGCCGGGCTTGACCACCGGCATCTGGGAGACGCCGTACTCGCGCAGCACCTCGATGGCCTGGCCGACGGTCTCCTCCGGGTGCATGTGCACCAGCGAGGGCATCTCCCCCTGCTTGCGGTTCAGCACGTCGCCGACCCGGGTCTCCGGCTCGCCGCCCTCCAGGAAGCCGTAGTCGGCCATCCACTCGTCGTTGAAGATCTTGCTGAGGTAGCCGCGCCCGCCGTCGGGCAGCAGGACCACCACCACGGCGTCCGGGCCCAGCGGCCGGGCGACCTCCAGGGCGGCGGCCACCGCCATGCCGCAGGACCCGCCGACGAGCAGGCCCTCCTCGCGGGCGAGGCGGCGGGTCATGCGGAAGGAGTCGCGGTCCGAGACCGCGACGATGCCGTCGGCCACCTCCCGGTCGTAGGCGTCGGGCCAGAAGTCCTCACCCACGCCCTCCACCAGGTACGGCCGACCGGAGCCACCGGAGTACACCGAGCCCTCGGGGTCGGCGCCGATGACCCGCACCCGGCCGTCGCTGACCTCCTTGAGGTAGCGGCCGGTGCCGCTGATGGTGCCGCCGGTGCCGATGCCGGCGACGAAGTGGGTGATCCGCCCCTCGGTCTGCTCCCACAGTTCGGGGCCGGTGGTCTCGTAGTGGGAGCGGGGGTTGTTCGGGTTGCTGTACTGGTCCGGCTTCCAGGCGTCGGGGATCTCCCGGACCAGGCGGTCGGACACGTTGTAGTAGGAGTCGGGGTGCTCCGGATCCACCGCCGTGGGGCAGACCACGACCTCGGCCCCGTAGGCCCGCAGGACGTTGATCTTGTCGGTGGAGACCTTGTCGGGGCAGACGAAGACGCAGCGGTAGCCCTTGCGCTGGGCGACGATGGCCAGCCCGACCCCGGTGTTGCCGGAGGTCGGCTCGACGATCGTGCCGCCGGGGCGCAGCTCCCCGGAGGCCTCCGCCGCCTCGATCATCCTCAGGGCGATGCGGTCCTTCACCGATCCGCCGGGATTGAAGTACTCGACCTTGGCGAGGATGGTGGCCTCGATCCCCTCCGTGACGCCGGTGAGCTTCAGCAGCGGGGTGTTGCCGACAAGGTCGATCATCGACTCGTGATACTGCACAGTGGTCTCCGCGGGTTCCGGGCGGGTCGTGTCCGCCCACTCGACAGCACTGTAGGGGGCCGGGACGGGGCGCGGCCTCCCGCGGCGCCGGGCGCTCCCGGGCGATCATGGGGTGACGGGCGTGCCCGAACGGTTCGGGGCGGAACGGTCCGCGCGTCCGGGGCCGGCGTCGGCCGCGCGGAGGCGCCGGTCGGGTCGAGGCGCGGGTGGAGGCGGGACGATGGCGGCGGATTCCGGATTCGACAGAGCGTTCGGCAGGACATTCGGAAGGGTGTTCGACAGAGCCTCGGGGGCGGCCCTCCGTTCGACCGGGGGCGCGGCGGTGGGGACGCCGGGCACCGGCGCTGTGCGGCGGGTCGCCACGATGGCGGCGTACAGCGGCGGAGGGCTCGGGCTGCTGGGGGGACTGACGGTCGGCGTGCTGGTGACCGAGGCCCTCTTCGCCCGGCGGGTCATCGGGTTGAACGAGAACGAGCCGCCGCCGGCCGATGGCGTGTACGGCCGCGAGTTCGCCGGGGCGGGGCACGCCGGCGTGCCGTGGCGACTGGGCTTCCTGGGCGACTCGACGGCGGCCGGCCTGGGGGTGCACCGGGCGGCGGAGACTCCGGGCGCGCTGCTGGCCACCGGGCTGGCGGCGGTCTCCGAGCGGCCGGTGCGACTGCGGAACGTGGCGCTCTGCGGGGCTTCCTCGCAGGACCTGGAGCGGCAGGTCTCGCTACTCCTGGACACCGACGCCGGGCGGGCACCGGACGTGTGCGTGATCATGATCGGCGCCAATGACATCACCACCCGCCAGCCGCCCGTGCGCGCGGTCGAGCTGCTGGCCGCGGCGGTGCGTCGCCTGCGGGAGGCGGGCAGCCACGTGATCGTGGGCACCTGCCCGGACATCGGCTCGGTGGAGCCGGTGGCGCCGCCGCTGCGCTGGGTGGCCCGACGACTGTGCCGGCGGCTGGCGACCGCGCAGACCATCGCGACGGTGGAGCTGGGCGGCCGAACGGTGTCCCTGGGGGACCTGCTGGGGCCGGAGTTCGCCGCGAACCCGCGCGAGATGTTCGGCCCCGACCGCTACCACCCCTCCGCGGAGGGGTACCGGGCGGCGGCGATGGCGATCCTGCCGACGCTCTGCGCGTCCCTGGGGGTGTGGCCGGAGCCGGAGCGGGTGGAGCCGGCGCGCGGGGAGTCGGTGCTGCGGGTGGCGGACGCCGCCGCGGCGGCCGTGGCGGAGAGCGGCAGCGAGGTGTTCGTCACCGGACCGGCCGCGGCGGGGGACCGTCGACGGCGGCGGGCGCTGCTCAAGCATCGGAGGCAGCGCCGGGTCAGCGGTTCCGAGCCGGAGCCGACCGAGGCCCCGGCCGGCCACGCCCCGGTCACCGGGGCCCCGACCACCCGGACCCCGGCCGGCCACGACGGTGACACCGTCCCGGGCGCGTGACCCCCTCCCCGGCGCCACGGGCCTCCCGTCCCACCGGGGTCCGTGGTGGCGGTCGGTCGCCGACGGGCGCCGGGCGCGGTGGAGCGGCGCTCCCTCCCCGCTCCCTCTCCTCGGTCGTGTCCCCGGTCACCGGGGGGCGGTTCCCGTTCCCGGCGACCGCCGACGTGACGTCCGTCGCCTTCGACTACCTGACCAACCGCTTGGTCGGTATCCTGACGCCGTCCGAGCACGACCCCGCCCCGCCCCCGGCGGTGCGGTTCGAATCACATGTGAGCGAGGTGACCCGCACCCCTACGCGCGGGTAACTTCCAGAGCCGATCAGCGTTCACCCTCCTCGGAAGGGGCCCTCATGCCCGAAGCCGTCATCGTCTCCGCCGCCCGCTCCCCCATCGGCCGGGCCTTCAAGGGCTCCCTGAAGGAGATGCGCCCGGACGACCTCACCGCCGCGATGGTCCGCGCCGCCCTCGACAAGGTGCCCCAGCTCGACCCCCGCGACATCGACGACCTGATGCTCGGCTGCGGCGCCCCCGGCGGCGAGCAGGGCCACAACCTCGGCCGGGTGGTGGCCGTGCAACTGGGCATGGACCACCTGCCGGGCTGCACCATCACCCGTTACTGCTCCTCCTCCCTGCAGACCACCCGGATGGCGATGCACGCGATCCGGGCCGGCGAGGGCGACGTGTTCATCTCCGCCGGCGTGGAGGCCGTCTCCCGCACGGTCAACGGCACCTCCGACGGCATGCCGGGCACCCACAACCCGCTGTTCGCCGACGCCGAGGCGCGCACCGCCGCCCGCGCCGAGCGGGCCGGGGAGGGCTGGAGCGACCCGCGCGAGGCCGGTGAACTGCCCGACATCTACATCTCCATGGGCCAGACCGCCGAGAACCTGGCCCGCCACAAGGGCATCACCCGCCGCGAGATGGACGAGTTCGGCGTGCGTTCGCAGAACCTCGCCGAGAAGGCCATCGCGGACGGCTTCTGGGAGCGCGAGATCACCCCCGTGACCACCCCCGACGGCACCGTGGTGAGCAAGGACGACGGGCCGCGACCGGGCGTGACCATGGAGGGTGTCGAGGGCCTCAAGCCGGTCTTCCGCCCCGACGGCCTGGTCACCGCGGGCAACTGCTGCCCGCTCAACGACGGCGCCGCCGCCCTGGTGATCATGTCCGACACCAAGGCCCGGGAGTTGGGCATCACCCCGCTGGCGCGGGTCGTCTCCACCGCCGTCTCCGGCCTCTCCCCGGAGATCATGGGTTACGGCCCGGTCGAGGCGAGCCGGCGGGCGCTGAAGCTGGCCGGCATGTCGATCTCCGACATCGATCTGGTGGAGATCAACGAGGCGTTCGCCGCACAGGTGATCCCCTCCTACCGCGATCTGGGCATCGACCTCGACCGCCTGAACGTCAACGGCGGTGCCATCGCCGTGGGCCACCCCTTCGGCATGACCGGCGCCCGCATCACCGCCACCCTGATCAACTCCCTTCAGTGGCACGACAAGCAGTTCGCGCTGGAGACCATGTGCGTCGGCGGTGGTCAGGGCATGGCGATGGTGCTCGAGCGGATGAGCTGACACCATGGGAGAAGTCCCGCGGGCCCGGAACACAAGGGCCCCGGGGGGAGTGTTCACGGGGCCACGCACAGGCACGGTATACACCAGCGAGACCTAAGCGGCCCCGGGATGTAACCCATCCGTCGCCGCCCCGCGTCCCCGCAGGTCACGGGGGTGCGGGGCGGCGGTGACACACCCCCCACGGGACCAAGTACCCCCCCAAAGGGGGACATTCCGATCTGGCGCCCCGTGGCAACGGCAGGGAAGGCTGAGGTAGGAAAGGCTGCGGACCGAAAGCAACCGGGAGATCGTTCGTGAGCGCAATATCCCTCATCCTGCTGCTCGCCGCGGGAATCGCACTGGTGTTGTGCGTCACCGCGCTCTTCGTCGCCCGTGCCCTGCGCGCGGAGGTCGCGGCCCTGCGCGCCGAGCTGCTGTCCACCGGCCTGCCCGCGGCACGCACCGCTCCCGACGAGGAACTGATCCGCGCCGCCGTCGCCGACGCCCTGGCCGACGAACGGGAACGCGAACTCGCCGAGGCCCGCGCCTTCTGGGCCGACCAGGAGGCCCGCGAGCACGGGGCCACCGGCTCCCTCCTCGCCGGACGGGTCACCGGCCCGGACTTCGGTGACGGCGACGAGGCGCTGTTGGACGCCCTCCTGGAGGGCTACCTGCCGGGTGCCCTGCCGGCCGAGAGTCCCTTCCAGGTTCCCCGTCAGGGCACCGTGGACCGCGCCCCCGGCGCGGTGGGCGACCTCCCCGAGGGCCCGGAGCCCGCCGAGCGGGCCGCCGAGTCCGACGGCGCCGAGTCCGCCGAACTGGCCGCCGCCCGTCGCCGCCACCCCTCCCACCCCGGCTACACCCTCACCGGGGAGCCGGTGGATCGCGAGCGCGCCGAGCAGCCCGACCGCGAGGACCCCGAAGCCGCCGACGCCCCGGGCGCCGGCGGGGAGCACGGCCGGGAGAGCCGGGCCGCCGAGCAGCGCCGAACCACCGAGCAGCTGCGCCGCCTGGCCGAGACCCGCATACCGCTCGCCGACGTCCGTCCCGGCCCGCTGGGCACCCTCGACGTCTTCCTCTTCGCCGACGGCACCACCCTGTGCCTGTCCCCCGGCCACCAGGAGACCGCGCAGCGGCTCGTCGCCGCGCTGCGCGCCGGGCGCCACCCGGTCCTGCTCGGTGGCTCCGGCGTCTCCGGCGCCTACGCCCTGACCTTCGGCTGCGGCCCGGCGGGCCCCGCCGGGGACCCCGGCGCGGGCGAGCCGGCGGTGGAGGAGAACGTCTACCTGCTGGCCGACCGCGTCGTCACCGCCTGACGCCGGGGCCTGAACACCGGGGCCCGGCCCCGGGTCACCGCACGCCCCCATCCGCCGCCGCACGGCGGCGTCTTCGCGTCGGGCGGGAGCCCGGCCTCCCAC